>DATDEG010000253.1:0-6123 GCA_036523465.1 bacterium | reverse complement strand
CGCGGGCGGACCGAGCCGCAGCGGTGCTCGGAGAGCGCACGATGGCGCAGACCTTGCCGCTGGCCCAGACCATCCACTCCGTGGAGGTCGGGGGATGGTTGGGCCGCCCCGAGCTGGCCCGGGGGACGCGGCGCCAGCAGTTTCTCTCGGTTAACCGCCGGCCGATCCAGAACCGTATGCTGTCCGCGGCGATAGAGCAGGCGTACGAGCAGATCGTGCCGGCCGGCCGCTATCCTGTCTATGCCATCGCCATCGCGGTGGCGCCGGACGCGGTAGACGTGAATGTCCATCCGAGGAAGCTCGAGGTCCGCTTCGACGACGATCACCAGCTCTATACGGCCGTGCACCGCGCCGTCCGCGAAACCCTCCGCGCGGCGCAGCTCCTCCGGCCGGTTGCGCTTGCCGGCGCAGCGGTGTCGGTTTCTCCAGGGGCGTTGCCCCTCGAGTCGATCCCTGCCACCGGCGCGCAGGTGCGGGAGGCGGAGGTCGCGTCGCGGAACCGCCTCCCGGCGATGCGCCTCCTCGGGCAACTCCACCGGACCTACGTGCTGGCCCAGAGCGATACCGGGCTCATCGTGATCGATCAGCATGCGGCACATGAACGCATCCTCTACGAACAGATCCTCGCCGCACGCCGGCGTGAGTCGAAGACCTCGCAAGGTCTGATCGCTCCACAGACGCTGGCGCTCAACCCCGGCGAATTCGCGCTCTACGAACAGCATGCCGACGCCCTGCGAGTGCTCGGCTTCGATCTCGAGCCCTTCGGTGGACAGACGGTGCTCCTCCGCGGCGTCCCCCAGATCACGGCCGCCGGACCAGCGGAACAACTCCTCCGTGATCTCCTGGCGCAGGTCGCCGACGATGTGCAGCTCAACGCCGCCGACAGTGTGTTGGAGCGGTTGACCATTACGACGGCCTGTCACAGCGCTGTCCGCGCCGGCGACCCCCTCACCTCGGAACAGATGGTGCACCTGTTGCACGATCTCGCGGCAACCGAAGATCCGTTCACCTGCTTTCACGGACGGCCGACGATGGTGACGCTGTTGCTGGAGCAGGTCGAACGATGGTTTCTCCGGCGCTGACTCCCCTTATCGTCGTCTGCGGTCCCACAGCCGTCGGCAAGACCGCCGCGTCGCTTGCCCTGGCGGAACAACTCGGCGGCGAGATCGTGGCCGCGGACTCGAGGACCATCTACCGGGGGATGGATATCGGCACGGCCAAGCCCACTCCCGAGCAGCGTGCGCGCATTCCCCATCATTGCCTCGACCTGGCCGATCCGGACGAAACGGTAACGCTTGCGATCTACAGAGGGATGGCCGACGACGCGATCGCCGGCATCCGGCGGCGGGGGAGGGTGCCCCTCCTCGTGGGGGGGACGGGGCTTTACGTCCGCGCGGTGGTCGATGGCTTTGCCATTCCTGCGGTTGCCCCCGATCCTGCCCTCCGGGCGCGTCTCGAGGAAGAGGAGTCGCAGACCCCGGGAACGTTGCATACCCGCCTGCAACGTGTGGATCCGATTGCGGCCGGCCGCATCCATCCGCGGAACGTCCGGCGGCTCATCCGCGCGCTCGAGGTCTTTGAGCACACGGGACGGGCCATCTCCGCGCTCCAGCGCAAATCCGATTCAGTCGGTACAGCGGTCCAGGTAGGTCTCACCGTGGACCGCGATGCGTTGTACCGCCGCATCGATGCTCGGGTCGACGAACAGCTGCGCGGCGGCCTCGTCGAAGAGGTCAACGGGCTGCTCGCGCGGGGTTATGGTCCCGACCTACCGGCCATGCAGGGGCTCGGCTACAAGGAGATCGTTGCCTTTGTGCAGGGGCGGGTGGACCTCCCTGAAGCAACCCGGCAGCTGCGGCGCAACACGCGCCGCTTTGCCAAGCGTCAGTACACCTGGTTCCGGAAGGACTCCCGCGTGCTGTGGCTCGACGTCGACGACCTCCCTCCGGACGGCGTGGCTGCCGCAATCACCCGTGTGCTAGAGTAGTCGGAGATCGCGGGACATCGAACCGTGAGCGATCAGGAGGGTACATGCAGACGGCACGACGTCTCCAGCAGATCGGCGCCTACCTCTTTGCCGATCTGGACCGCAAACAAGACGAGCTGATCGCGCGCGGGGTGGACGTCATCAACCTCAGCGTGGGCGATCCCGACCTGCCCACGCCGCCGCACATCATCGATGCGCTCATGGAAGGCGCCACCGATACCCGCAGCCATCGCTACCCGCCGTACAGCGGGACGAAGGAGTTCAAGCGCGCCATCGCCGACTGGTACGCGAAGCGCTTCGGTGTCTCCCTGGACCCGGAGCGTGAAGTGCTCGCCCTCATCGGATCTAAGGAAGGGCTCGCCCACCTGCCGTGGGCGACGCTCGACCCCGGCGACGTCGCGCTCGTCCCTGATCCCGGGTATCCGGTGTACCGTTCGGCGACGATCATGGCCGAAGGTGTGCCTCACGATGTGCCGCTGCGCGCGGAGCAGGGATTCCTCCCTGACCTCGAGGCGATCCCCCCGGAGGTTCTGCGGCGGGCGAAGCTGTTGTTCTTGAACTATCCGAACAACCCGACGGCGGCTACGGCCACGCTGGCGTTCTTCAACGAGGCGGTGGCGTTGGCGCGCCAGCACCGTCTGCTGCTCGCCCACGACAACTCTTACTCCGAGATCGCCTACGATGGGTACCGGCCACCCAGTATCCTTGAAGCCGACGGCGCGAAGGATGCGGCGATCGAGTTCCACTCGCTTTCGAAGACGTACTGCATGACCGGATGGCGCGTCGGATTCGCGGTCGGCAACGCGGAGGCCGTGGGCACGCTGGCAAAGATCAAGACGAATGTCGACTCCGGTGTCTTCCGCGCGGTGCAGCACGCGGGGATCGCCGCGCTTACCGGCACGCAGGGACCGGTCGCCGACCGGGTGCGGATCTATCAGGGCCGCCGCGACCGCGTGACGAAGGCGCTCCGCGGCATCGGCTGGCAGGTCCCGGAGATCAGAGCGACCTTCTATGTCTGGATCCCGGTCCCCGACGGCACGTCGTCCGCGGTATTCGCCGCCACCGTGCTGGATCGAACCGGCATCGTCATCACCCCCGGCGCGGGATACGGACGCCAGGGCGATGGCTATGTACGGCTGTCGATGACCGTGCCCGACGAACGCCTGGATGCGGCGTTGGACCGGCTCACAGGCGCATTCGGAAAGTCACAAACGCCGCGATGAACCGTTCCTCACCCAACGAGAACCGGCAGGGCCGGGCGCCTCTGTCCGTGCGTGAGGCCCATGCGGAGCGCGCCGTGTTGGCCGGCGTGCACGGCGCGGGTGGGCTGCAGGGCGAGACACGGGATCCGGAGATGGAAGAACTGCGCCGCCTTGCCGAAACGGCCGGGGCGGAAGTGGTCGGGATCCTCGTGCAGCACCGCGGCCGCCCGACGCCCGCCACGTTTCTCGGCAAGGGCAAGGTCGAGGAGCTGCGGGCCCTGTGTGACGAGGTCTCGGCCGATCTCGCTATCGCCGATCATGAGCTCACCCCCGTCCAGCAGCGGAACCTCGAGCGCAGCCTCGACCTCAAGGTCATCGACCGGACGGCGCTGGTGCTCGATATCTTCGCCCGCCGGGCGCAGACGCATGAGGGCCGCCTCCAGGTCGAGCTTGCGCAGATGACGTACCTGCTGCCCAGGCTGACCGGACGCGGGACGATGCTCTCCCGGCTCGGCGGTGGAATCGGGACCCGCGGACCGGGCGAGACGAAACTCGAGGTGGATCGCCGCCGGATCCGGCGCCGTATCACCGACCTCCGGCGGGAGATCGGCGAGATCCGCAAGCACCGGTCGCTCCAACGGAAGGCCCGCCGCGAGGCGCAGTTTCTCACCGTCGCGCTCGTCGGCTACACGAATGCGGGAAAATCGACGCTGCTCAACGCCCTCACGGATGCCGGCGTCTTCGTGGAAGACAAGCTCTTTGCGACCCTCGACCCGACGGTCCGTAGGGTCGAGCTCCCGAACGGCAGGCCGGTGTTGCTCATCGACACGGTCGGATTCATCACGCGGCTGCCAACCGAGCTAGTCGCCGCCTTCCGGGCCACCCTCGAGGAAGTCACCGAGGCGGATCTCCTCGTCCACGTCGTCGACGCCAGCCATCCCGACTGGCGGGCGCAGATGCGCTCGGTCGAGCGGGTGCTGCGCGATCTCGGCGCCGCCGACAAACCGATGGTCATCGCGCTCAACAAGACCGATCACACGGAGCCCGCCGATCTCAGGGCAAAGGTTGCCGAGGTAGGGCAGGGGGTGGCCATCTCGGCGCTCCACAGCGTTGGACTGATCAACCTCCTGCGCACCATCGGCCAGCGGCTGCCCACCGGGCTCGTTCGCGTGCGCCTCACCGTGCCTTACGCCCGCGCCGGCGCACTGGCCCGGATCTTCACCCACGGCCGTGTGCTGAAGCAAGACTACCGCCCTGATGGGATCCGCGTGCTCGCGGAACTCCCTCGCGTGCAGGCCGACCAGCTGAAGAGCCTCATCCGGCGCTCGTAGCCCAGCCTGCCGGGATCTGCGGCCTTCGCATCCGACCAAGGCCGGCTCGGTGTTGCCGGGGTGTGCGACAAATGTTATCATGCTAACAGAGGTGAGCATGATGGCCGAACAGAGCACAGGCACCCTGTATCTGCGCGGGGTCCCGAGAGAGCTGGTGCGGGAGGCCAAGGCGGAGGCCGCCCGCCGGGGGATGAGCCTCACCGCCTTCGCGAAGGAGGCGCTGGCCCGGGCGCTCAGCAGGCCGGCGGATGAGGACGAGAGCGACGTCCGGTCCATCAGGCCGGACTTGGAGTGGTTCGACGCGAATCGCAGGCGTCTCGCACGCCGTTATCGCGATGAGTACGTGGCGGTTGTGAATCGCCGGATCGTCGATCATGATCGGGACTTCGGCGCGCTCGCCCAACGCGTGTTCGCGAAGCACGGGAATCGACCGATCGCGATGCCGAAGGCCACCTCGGAACCACCGATCATCCATCTCCGGTCGCCGCGGCGGGTGGCGCTGTGAGCGAGAAGTCCGCTTACGACACGACCCAGGATCCGCCGGCGCCGGTCTTGTCGGTCCGGGTAGGGCTGGCGGGAGGCCGGTGGTCGGCCGCACTGCCATTCCTCGTCGACACCGGAGCGGACATGACGGTCGTACCGGCTCGGCTGGTCAGAGAGCTAGGACTGCCGGCGGTCGGCGAGGCGGCACTTCAGGGGGCGACCGGGAAGAGGGCTCGGGTGCCGATCTACCGGGCCGAGCTCGGCGTGGGCAGCGTCAACCTATCTACCCAGGTCGTCGCCTTCGGGCGCGAGATGCTCCTCGGCCGGGACGTGCTGAATCTGTGGACGGTTATCCTGCGTGGAAAGTTGGGAGAGCTGGAGATCGAGATCGGCTAGTTCAGGCGATGGATGACGGCCAGCGCGACCCCCTCGATCGCCACGTCTCGGGTGATGATCGGCTCCATGCTTGGATTCTCGGGCTGCAGGCGGACACGGCCATCCTCTCGGAAGAACCGCTTCACGGTCGCTTCGTCCTCCATCCGTGCGACGACGATATCCCGGTCCTTCGCGGTCTGCTGCTTGCGGACAACCAGCATGTCGCCGTCGAAGATGCCGGCATCGATCATGCTGTCGCCGTGGACCTTGAGGATGAAGCAATCATCGAAACGGATGAATTCCTGGGGGAGGGGGAAGTAGTCTTCGATGTTCTGTTGGGAGAGGATCGGGAGGCCCGCGGCCACTTGTCCCACGACCGGGAGAGGCACGACTCTCTTTGCCGGGATTTCATGCTCGTCTTTGAGGATCTCGAGGGCCCGAGGCTTGCTCGGGTCGCGCCGCACGTATCCCTTCTTTTCGAGCGCGGAAAGATGACTGTGAACGGTGGAGCTGCTCGTCAGGCCCAGGGCCTGGCCGATCTCACGAACACTGGGAGGGTAGCCATGCGCGTCCGTGTAGCGCTGGATGAAGGTGAGGATCTCTTGTTGACGCCGAGTGAGTCCCTTGCCCATGATGCGCCTCCGGCTGTTGGGCGTGCGCAGGCATTATAGCATCGGCCTCCACACTTGGCAAACACCTGTTCGCACAAACAGCGTATCGAGCCAGGAAAGGCCTTGACCTTAGT
>DATDEG010000252.1:0-5455 GCA_036523465.1 bacterium | reverse complement strand
GCCGATCGCCGGCCAGGTGATCAGCGTGTGAGGATCAGTCTCAGATCAGTGGATCCGGTTCCAAGACGCCCTCGGGACACCCATCGTCGGAGGACATTCCGGATCCCCCGCGATCGACGCGACGGGGGCGGTGATCGGGATTCTCGTGGGCGGTCAGCGGGGCGTGATGGCGCAGAATTCCGCCGTGCCGATCCATGACGCAGAGCAGGGTTGTCCACTACCGGGGCGGGGTGGCCCTACCACCCAGGGAGGAAACCCATGAAGATGATCACCGCGGTGATGGTGTTGGTGCTGTGTACCACGCTCCTGTTGGGTTGGTCGCAGCCGGCGCGCGCTGAGCCCGGACTGACCGTGTTCGTGTGCCGGGGCATCCAGACGACCGACCTCTTCGCCTACCGGCGGAGGGACGATCCCATCGGATGCGCCCGGAGCTTTCCGGCCTCCACACCCTACGTGATCCTCCATGCACGCGTGACGAACGTCGACAGTAACTTCACGTTCAACTGGGAACTCACCGATCCCACAGGCGAGATCTACGCACGGTATGGATTCCGCGAGTCGCCGACTCCCGGCTACACCTGGAACTACTCCATCTGACGCTTCCTTCCCGTCGCCGCGACACCGGACGAGATCCTGCAGCAGAACCCCGGATTCCGCGGCCGGCTGGTTGAGGTGGGCGCCGTCCCTGTCAGCCAAAAGACCGGCGAGCGGCGGCTGAAGGTCGCCATGCGCCCAGGGTTCACGGTCACACAGAAGTTCACGATCGAGCCGTAACGATCGCGCTCTCCGCCGGTCAGGACCGTGCCTCCTGACCGGCGGCTCAGGGAGCGGTACGCGGGATTCGGTCCGGCCGCGTGCCGCTCCCCTGTTTCAATGGCCTCGGGACCGCTGACGTCGGGACGGACTCGCGTCGCCGGAACCCATTCCGGTCGGTCACTCCTCGCTGTTTCGCTCTCGTCGCGGTGAGTCGAGGAAGACGATCTGGTCGGCGACCACTTCAGCCGAAGAGCGCCGGCCGCCGTTTCCGTCGTCGAGCAGGTTCACCTGAAGGCGCCCGGTGACCCCGATGAGCCGGCCCTTGCTCAAGTGCTCCCCCACGACGCCGGCCAGCTGACGCCAGGCGACGATGCTGATGAAGTCGGCTTCACGCTCTCCGTCGCGGGCCACGTACGGGCGGGCCACGGCCAGGACGAACCAGGCCCGGGCCACCCCGCCCTCCGTCGTCCGGACGTCCGGATCCCGAGCGAGCCGTCCGACCAGCGCCACCTGGTTGATCCCCCGCCCTCCGCTCCCTCGCTCTTGCTCGTGATCCTCTTCTTCCACCGTCTGCTGTGGTGCTTGTCGCGCCATGGATCATCCTCCCATCGAATGCGCATGAGTGGAACGCGCCATCCACACTACGGATGGACAGGACGATGGGGTATGCCGTCACTGGTTCATCCAGTGGCGAGGCCGCAGGCCGCCTGTCTTAGCGGTGGGACGCGGGACTGCTGCGGCTACGACGTGGACCGCGGCACGTCCTCGACTCGGTCCGGACCGAGTTCGATCAGCGATGATGAAGCCGCGTCACGCTCCGCTCGACGACCGCGCACCTACTGCAGCGCTTCCGCGAGCCGGCGCAGGGACTCGACGTACCGGTACTGGATGTTGCCGTGATCGTCATCGAACTCAGCATTCTGGTGCGTGATACCCAGAGCCTCAAGTCGGCTGTGGAAGATGCGCGCCCCATAGTGCAGGTTCCACTCGTCCTTCGTCCCGCACTCGACATAGATGAGACGCATCTGCCGCAGCGCCGCGGCATGGCGCTCCGCCATGAGGACCGGATCCCAGGCAAGCCAGCGCGACCACACCGCGTCGCGCATCTCGCCCGTGGCGACGTCGAGGGGCAGGTCGAACGTCCCGTCGGCGTTGCCGGAGTATGCCTGGGCCATAGCGACGAGGATCGTCAGCGCGTCGGCAGCATCGCGGGCTTTCTTCGGCATCGCGTCGAACGCGCGCAGGAACCCCTGGATTCCGTGGTGGCGGTTGATGACATTGAGTGCCTTCCAGAAGAATGGCTTGTAGCAGGCCTCGAAGTACATGTCCCCGCTGTGCGAGGCGACGCCGCGAAAGGTGCCGGGATTGCGCATGGCGAGCACGATCGCGCCGTATCCGCCGCTCGACTTCCCCACCACGCCGCGGTGCGCTGCCTCCGGCATCGTGCGATAGGTTCGATCGACGTAGGGAACGAGCTCCTGGATGAGGTGGTCCTCGTACCGGCCTGTGGCGGGAGAGTTGATGTACTGACTGCCACCGTAGCGCGTGGACCCATCCGGCATGACAAGAATGGCTGGGGGTGCGCCCACGGCGATCACCCGGTCCATCAGCTCCGGAAGCGACGGCGTCCACAGCGACTTTGCGATCGATGACAACCCAATCCCGGTGAAGCCGTGCAGCCAGTAGATGACCGGGTACCGGCGGCCACGCTCGGCCTCATACCCGGGCGGGAGATAGACGGGGATGTCCCGCACGAATGGATCGCCCAGTGGATTCCCTCGGAGGACCTGACTCTCGAACCGCTCGACCACAACCTTTCCCGCTACGTTCACTTCGTCCACCTCCGTGAAATCGGGTTCTGTCATCTCGCCCCTCCGGCAATCTTGACGGCTTCCGGAGACACTCTGAGGCGCAGCATGGCAAGCACGCCGAGGACCGGCCCGGGCGCCAAGAATGCGAAAGCCAGCCGCCACCCTACAGCCGCGACGAGGGTGGGGATCAGCCAGATCGTCGCCACGGTGAGCGTAAAGCCGACGGCCAGTTGAAGGGTTACCGCCGTGCCGACGTAGGCTTGATCGGCAAGCTCCGTCACCATCGTGGAGACCTGCGCCGAATCGGCGACGATGGCAAATCCCCAGATCAACCCGACGGCCAGCACCATCCAGCTGGGCGCGTCAAAGAGGAAGCCGATGACAAGCGCGCAGGCCGCGGAAATGGCCATCATGAGCGCCGTGGTCCTCGTCCGCCCCCACCGATCGCCGGCCAGTCCACCGATCCAACAGCCGATTCCACCGATAGCGATCACAGCAAACGTCGCGTAGGCGGGAGCCGGCCCGCCTGAGAATCCCCGCGCCAGCCGGTGTGCTGAGAAGAACGCCAGGAACCAAGCGTACATCGCATAGAGCTCCCACATGTGTCCGAAGTAGCCCAGTGACGCTAACCGGACTCCGCGATTGGCGAAGACGCGGCCGGCCTGCGCCGGATCGAATGCAGCGCGTGGAAACGAGTACGGCCCTTCCCGCACGGCGAACTCGGCGATCACTCCCCCGGCGAGCGTGAGCACTGAGGTGCCCGTGATCACGATCCGCCAGTCCAAACCGCCGAGTCCATTGAGGAGATGAGGGATGGCCGTGCCCACGACGAGCGCGCCGACGAGAATCCCGAGGGCATTCCCCCGCCCCGTCCGGAACCACGTGGCCATGAGCTTGAGAGCGGGCGGGTAGATCCCCGCCAGGAAGACGCCCGTGAGGAGCCGCAGCAGGAGGCCCACCGCGCCCCCACCGGCCGCGTGGAGGAGCCCGTTGGCGACTGCGGCGCCGATCGATCCACCGAAGACGACGTGCCTCGGTGCCACAACGTCGGAAAGATTCAATAGGCTGCTCACTAGGGCACCGGCAACAAACCCGAGCTGCACCGCGATCGTGAGCCACGCGGCCACCCCCGGTGTCAGGTGCCAGGCGGTGCGCAATTGCGGGATCACGGCAGATGCCGAGAACCAGGTGGACATCGAGAGCACAAGGGTGAGCGAGAGGAGCGCGAGGGCGCGGGCCTGACCGCGCGGGAGATCGGCGTTCGTCGGCGTCACGGCAGTTCAGGCATCGATCTGTCTAGCCACCGCCCGGGGTCGCGGAGAGCGCCGCCCGGTCGAAGTAGATCCGCTCGCCGGCGAAGCTCTCGTGCTGGGGGTCCCAAGGAAAGTGAATGATGATGTCGAGCGCCACGCCGCGTCCGGTCGGCTCGATCCCCGCCCATCTCCCCAGATGCGTCCCGGTCATGCGCGTCACCTCGATGACGCCCTGCGGCCCGATCACGATATCCCGCATCGAGAAGCGCACATCGGGGAAGGCCCCGAGGAACGTCGTGTAGAATTCGCGGGCCCCGGCGTGACCCTCCCAGCGCTGTCCGGTCGGCACGATCTCGTAGACGCAGTCGGGCGCGAGCGTGGAGAGCAGCCCGGGCAGGTCCCGCCCATCTTCCGCCTTGGAGTGTGTGATCCAGAGGGCGCGGATCTGCCGGTAGCGCGCCGGCGTGATCTCCCAGGCGAGCCGCTCCTGGATCGTGGTGTCCGGCATGTGACCCTCCCGACAGCGTGCAAAGAATGGAAACTGAGTTTCCCGGTGGGAATGTGAATCCTGCAGGTACAAGAATCCCTTATGATCCGTGCGCTTTCGCGCGGTACCACCCGTGTCGTGGTCGTTGTCTTAGCCCTCTCGGTCGCCGGCAGCGTCACAGCGGCTCCCGACGGCATCGTGCCGCTGGCCCGAGCCCACGCGCACAACGACTACCTGCATCCGCGCCCGCTCCTCGATGCGCTGGATGCGGGATTCACCAGCGTCGAGGCCGACGTGTGGCTCGTGGACGGGGAACTCTTCGTCGCCCACGACCGGTCCGCCATTCGGCCCGCCCGAACGCTGCGCACACTGTACCTTGAGCCACTGCGGCGGATCGTCCGCGAGCACGACGGACATGTACACCGGGGGTATCCCTATCCGGTCATCCTCCTCGTCGATATCAAGTCGGAGGCCGAGGCGACCTACCGGGTGCTGGATACGCAACTCAGTGCATACCGTCCGATGCTCACGGCGATGCCCGCCTCGGGGGTGCGATTGGGCGCGGTCCTCGTCATCGTGTCCGGCAACCGGCCGCGGGATTTCATGCTCGGGCAGACCGAGCGCCTCGCCGGATACGACGGGCGGTCGACCGACCTCGGCGGCCCCCTTGCCTCATCGTTCATGCCGCTGGTGAGTGACAACTGGATGCTTCGATTTGCGTGGATGGGTATCGGGCCCATGCCGGAGGATGAGCGCCGGAGACTTGCCGGCATCGTCGCTGCAGCCCATGACCGGGGGCAGCGCGTGCGTTTCTGGGCGACGCCCGACAGCGGGCCCGGCGCCGAGGCCGTCTGGACGGTGCTGCTCCGCGCCGGTGTGGACTACATCAATGCCGACCGGCTCGCCGCCCTGCGCGCCTTCCTCCTTCGGATGGATCCTTCGCGTTCACAACTCATCGTCCGATAGCCGGAGACGGACTACTGGCCTTGCGGATCTGACGGCTGTCCGCGCCCCCCTTGCATGGCTTGGAGTTCCTGTGCTTCACGCGCGACGTGCGCGTCGAGTACGGCCTGGTCCGGCGCGTGCGAGGCGCGGTCGACCCAGAAAGCATCCAATGCGGCGGTGATCTGATCGCGATCGAGCCCATC
>DATDEG010000251.1:0-2620 GCA_036523465.1 bacterium | reverse complement strand
AGGAGGGCGAGGACATCATCGAGCCGTTGCGCGAGCGGCTGGTGGGGAACGTGGCGCTGGAAGAGGTCACCGACCCGCACGAGCTGGACGAGCACGGCCATCCCAAGGTACTGGTGGAGGCCGGCAAGCCGATCGACGAGGATACGGCGCAGCAGATCGAGGACGCCGGTATCGAGACGGTGAAGATTCGCTCGGTGCTGACGTGCGAAGCGCGGCGCGGCATCTGCCGCATGTGCTATGGGCGCAACCTCGCGACCATGGGGCTCGTGGACCTGGGCGAAGCGGTGGGCATTCCCGCCGCGCAGTCCATCGGCGAGCCGGGCACGCAGCTCACGCTGCGGACCTTCCACATCGGCGGCACAGCGGCGCGGATCGCCGAGCAGACGGTGCGCAAGACCAAGGTCGAGGGCGTGATCGAGTACGGCGAGCGGCTGGTGTTCGTCGAGACGCCCGAAGGTCAGAAGGTCGTCACCAGCTACGAAGGGGAGCTGGTGCTGAAGGCCGCCGCGCATGGACCGAAGGACTCGTCGACGGGGAAGCTGGCCGTGCATTCGCGGTTCCACGTGCCGCTCGGCGCCACGCTGATGGTCGAGGACGGCCAGAAGGTGGCCCGCGACGGCGTGCTGTTCACCTGGGATCCGTACACGAATCCGATTCTGACCGACGTGCCGGGCATCGTGCGCTTCGTGGACATCATGGAGGACGAGACGGTTCGCGAGGAGCTGGATGAGATCACCGGCCGGCGCCAGCGGGTCATCATCGAGGACCGCGAAAAGAAGCTCCATCCGCACATCGAGGTCGTCCAGAAGAAGGGCGACAAGGAGAAGCGGCTGCGCGACTTCGTCATCCCCGAGGGCGCCCAGCTCACGGTGGAGGACGGCCAGGAGGTGCACGCCGGGCTGGTGCTGGCCAAGGTGAGCCGCGAGGCGTACAAGACGCGCGACATCACCGGCGGCCTGCCGCGGGTGGCCGAGCTGTTCGAGGCGCGGCGTCCCAAGGACCCGGCCACGATTTCCGAGGTGGACGGCACGGTGCGCTTCGGCGACATCAAGCGCGGCAAGCGTGAGATCTTCGTCCACCCCGAGGAGGGGGAGGCGCAGGTCTACGAGGTACCGGCCGGGAAGCACTTGCGCGTGCACGAGGGCGACCGGGTACGCGCCGGCGACCGGCTCACCGAGGGTCCGGTGAACCCGCACGACATCCTGCGGATCAAGGGCCCGCGCGCGGTGCAGGAGTATCTGCTGAACGAGGTGCAGGAGGTGTACCGCCTGCAGGGCGTGAAGATCAACGACAAGCACATCGGCGTGATCGTGCGCCAGATGCTGCAGAAGGTGAAGGTCGTGGATCCGGGCGACACCGAGTTCCTGGAAGGCGAGAACGTGGACAAGCTCACGTTCCGCGAGTCGAACCAGCGGACCAAGACGAAGGGCGGCAAGCCCGCCACGTCGGAGCCGTTGCTGCTCGGCATCACGAAGGCGAGCCTCACGACCCAGTCGTTCATTTCGGCGGCGTCGTTCCAGGAGACCACGCGCGTGCTGACCGACGCGGCGATCCGCGGCGCGAAGGACGACCTGCTGGGTCTCAAGGAGAACATCATCATCGGGCATCTTATCCCGGCGGGGAGCGGCATCTACCGCTACCACGAGATCGAGATCGAGCCGCCCGAAGGCTTCGTGCCGCCGACGCCGCCGCCGGAGCTGCAGCCCGGCGTTTTACCGGTGCCGGAAGAGGCCGAGGTCGAATAGGGAGTTACGAAGGGCCGAACGAAAAGCGCCCGGGAGCGATCCCGGGCGCTTTTTCGTTGGTCAGGGGTCCCGGGCACTTGGTGAAAGCACGGCACTGACCAACGCTCCGGTCAAACCTCCGATGGCCGCCCCGATCGTGCCGCGCTTGAGGGATTTCCAGGCGCAGTCGTCGTGCCCCCCCGACTGATCGAGACCACAGCCGAGGGCCGTGAAGACGGCGGCCGCGCCCCCGATCATCACTGCTCCGAGGGCGGCGCCGTTCCCGCCGTGGCTCGGGGCTCTGGGAAAGAGGGCGGAGTCGGCGCGGACAGGGACGGGTGGGCTCTCCTCTGCTGGGGCCTTCTTCTTTGCCGATCCGACAATACCACCAATGGTGGCTCCGACGGCCGCACCAGAAAAGAAGCCGGTCAGTGTAGCGAGGGTACAGTCTTTTCCTGCCTGGTCACTCATGCCGCACAGGTCGCCCCCGAAGTATGCCCCGAACACCCCCAATGCGAGCCCGCCGATGGCTGCGCCCTCCATAGTGTAGTCCTTGGCTCTTGGGAGGTCGGTGGACGACGGTGGAGGACGGTGGAAGACGGTGGAGGTTGTGGAGGAGGTGAGGACGGCGGGGGCCAGGCGCTGCGCGTCGAGTGTCGCGGGGAGGAGACCTGCGACGATCGCGATACACGCAGCGTCGGCCCGTTTCATGGGCCCATATTTAGAACCCCGGTTTCAAGCCCTCCTCAAGTGCCGCCGCCGCCGCACCTTCGCCGACCACGATGCCGGTCCCCTCGGCCGCCGCGGCGACCGCCCGGCGCAGCTCGGCGATTTCCACGTCGCTCTTGCCGGCCGCCCTCAGCTTGCGGTTCATCTCCAGCGCCTTCACCGCGGCC
>DATDEG010000250.1:0-1967 GCA_036523465.1 bacterium | reverse complement strand
CATCGGTGGGAACCCTACGAGAGCCTGGCGATCAAGTCCTCGACGCGCCGTTTCAGCTCATCACGGATGCCACGGAAGAAGGCCACATCGCGTCCTGCGGGATTGGGCAGCGGCCATTGCTCCATCTTCGCCCCAGGCACTACCGGGCACGCTTCTTCCGCGCACAATCCGATTACGAGCGCGACGTCGGGGCCGAGGACGTCGGGAAGCGCCTTGGTCCGCTGTGAGGAGATGTCGAGATCGATCTCGCGCGTCACGGCCACCGCCTCCGGCCGGATCGCCGCTGCCGGCTCCGTTCCCGCGGAGCCTGCCCGCCACCCGGGCGGGGGCGAGCCATTTTGCCCACCCGGTCCGGTCCCCCAGCCTCTTTAGGTAATTCTTAGCGCCCGTTCCTTATCCCTAAGGACTTCTTCACGCTCGCACCAGTATCGTTAGGGCCGCGATGATCAGGACCACCACAGATACCGCGCTCGTCCTCGCCTTCATCCTCGCCGGCTCGGCGCTCATCCTTGGAGTCGCGCAAACCTGGCCCGGGATCGAGATGGCAGCCGGGCTCGCCCTGCTGCCTCTCGTCGCGGTGATCGTGTTCCGCGCGATCCTGCGCGCGCTGGGCTTTCGGAGCAACCTGATCGGGCGGCGACCACGGCAGAGCTTCTCGCTCCGCCGGCTGCTCCTCGGCCCGGTCCTGCCGACGCATGAGATGCCGCATCAGACGGTCGGGAAGTTCGTCGGCCTCGCCGTGTTCGCCTCGGATGTCCTCTCTTCGGTCGCGTACGCGACCGAAGAGCTGCTGATCATCCTGGCGCTGGCCGGCGTCGCCACCTTCGGCCTGTCCATCCCCATTTCCATCGCCATCTCTTCGCTCCTGGTCGTCCTCACGATCTCCTACCGGCAGACCATCTTTGCGTACCCGAACGGTGGGGGCGCCTATATCGTGGCGCGGGACAATCTGGGGGAAGGACCGGCGCAGAGCGCCGGTGCGGCGCTGCTCACTGACTACATCCTCACGGTCTCGGTGAGCATCGCTTCCGGCGTGGCCCAGATCGTCTCCGCTTTTCCGTCGCTCGCGGCGTGGCGGGTCGAGCTCGCCGTGGTCGCGATCCTGTTCATGATGTTGATGAATCTGCGGGGCGTGCGCGAATCGGGGACCTTCTTCGCCGTCCCCACCTACTTCTTCGTGCTGGCGATGCTCAGCATGCTGGCCGTCGGTTTCTTCAGGCTCGCGAGCGGCCGCCTGCCGCCGGTGACCGGCGTGCACCTCCAGCAGACGGCCCTCCAGCCGCTGACCCTGTTCCTCCTGCTCCGAGCGTTCAGCAGCGGGGCGGTGGCGGTCACAGGCACCGAGGCTGTGAGCAATGGGATCACGGCCTTCCGCGAGCCGAAGAGCCGCAACGCCGCCGCGACGATGGCCTGGATGAGCGGACTGATCGGCACGATGTTCATCGGCACCACGATTCTGGCCGTCCGGGCGCATGCCGTCCCATTGGAAAGCGAGACGGTCATCTCACAGCTTGCCCGCACGATCTATGGTCCCGGCATCCTGCAGCTGATCACGCTTGTGGCCACGACACTCATCCTCGTGCTTGCCGCGAACACCGCATTCGCCGACTTCCCCCGCTTGGCCGCCCTGCACGCGGGGGATGGATTCCTCCCGCGCCAGCTCACCTATCGAGGCAGCCGTCTCGTCTTCTCCTGGGGCATCGTCGGCCTGGCCGCGGTCGCGTCGCTCCTCGTGATCGTCTTCCAGGCTCAGGTGTCGGCTCTCATCCCGTTGTACGCGATCGGCGTCTTTCTCTCGTTCACGATGTCCCAGGTCGGTATGGTCGTGCGCTGGCAGAAGATCGGGCGCCTCAGGCCAGGAGAGGAAGTGGCGACGAAGGGCTCCGTCCTCCGCTTCGACCCGCGCTGGCGTCTCAAGCAGGCGGTCAACGCCTTTGGCGCGCTGCTCACGACCGCGGTGGTCATCA
>DATDEG010000249.1:0-3189 GCA_036523465.1 bacterium | reverse complement strand
TCCAGTGGTGGCGTCGCACAGCCGGCGCCCGTCCGGCCGGGGGCGCCGGTGATGGCGCCGGCTCGGGCGTCGGTGCGGGAACGGGTTCGGGGGCAGGAGGTGCGCTCATGGCGGCGGAATCTACCCGGGGGCCGTCGGGTTGGCGTGTCCGATTCACGTGGGCCGGCGCGGTGGGTCGGTGGTCACACGGCTGTGCCCGGACATTCATTATCTTCCCCCCCGTGAGACGCGTCTGGCTCCCCCTCCTGGCCCTGGCGGCGTGCCGCCCGTCGCCCCGCCCCGCCCGGCGGGCCGCCGGGGGGACGGCGCATCCCGACAGCGCGGCTGTGTCTTCCCTGTGGCGCGCCCCGCGCGATTCGATTCACGACCGCCTGCTGCGCGTGCCGCGGATCGTGACCACCCCCAGCGTGGTGGTCTTCTGGCTGCGCTCAGGGGACTCGCTGAACCGGGACTCCGCGCAGGCCGCCTCGCGCGACCTCGACTTCTACACCGAGCAGGTGGCCCAGACCCTGGCGCGGAACGGCATCATGCTCGTGGCGACCAATGCCGACACGGTGTACGTGGAGCTGGCCGATCACCAGCGGCGTGCGATCGTGCTGTCGGGGCTCGACTATCCCTACGGATACCTGCTGATCGATCCCGGGACGCCGGAGCGCATCCTCACCGGCGTTTACAACGACGAGGATCTGCTCGACGAGCTGGATGCCTACTTCGACCTCACCGAGGAGCAGGACAGCACGCACGCCGTCCCGCGGGTGATCACCTGAGGGCCTACTCGGCCGCTCCCTTTTCCTTCAGAATCTTCCAGACCTTCTCCGGCGTGATCGGGATGTCGATGTGCCGCACGCCGAGGTGCGCCAGCGCGTCCACGACCGCGTTGGCCACCGCGGGCGGGGCGCCCACCGTCGCCGACTCACCCACGCCCTTAGCGCCGAGTGGATGGTGCGGCGAGGGGGTCACGGTCTTGGCGGTCTCCCACTTCGGGGTCTCGACGGCCGTCGGCAGCAGGTAGTCCATGAAGCTGCCGCCCTGGATGTTGCCGTTCTCGTCGTAGCTGATCTCCTCGAGCAGCGCCGGCGCCATCCCCATCGTCAGCCCGCCGTGGATCTGCCCGTCCACGATCATCGGGTTGATGATGTTGCCGCAGTCGTCCACCGCGACGAAGCGGCGGATCTTCACCATCCCTGTGCCGCGGTCGATGTCCACGACGCAGATGTAACTGCCGAAGGGGAAGGTGAGGTTCGGCGGGTCGTAGTACGACACGGCCTCGAGCCCCGCCTCCATCCCCTGAGGATGATTGGTGTAGGCGGCGAAGGCGATCTCCTGAATCGTCTTGCTCTTCTGTGGGGCCCCCTTGACGGAGAATTTCCCCGGCTCCCACACGAGATCGTCCTCGCTCACCTCGAGCAGGTAGGCGGCGATCTTCTTCGCCTTGTCGCGGATCTTGCGCGCGGCCATGGCCCCGGCGGCCCCGGCCACGGGGGTCGAGCGGCTGGCATAGGTGCCGAGGCCGTAGGGGGCGGTGTCGGTGTCACCTTCCTCGACCTCCACGTGCGCCGCCGGGATGCCGAGCTCCTCCGCCACGATCTGCGCGTAGGTCGTCTCGTGACCCTGGCCCTGCGACTTCGTGCCGAAGCGCGCGATCGCCTTCCCGGTGGGGTGCACCCGGATCTCGCACGAGTCGAACATCTTGATGCCCAGGATGTCGAAATGCTTCGAGGGCCCGGCGCCGACGATCTCGGTGAAGCTCGAGATGCCGATCCCCATCAGCTCGCCCTTCTTGCGCTTCTCCGCCTGCTCCTTGCGCAGCGCATCGTAGCCGATGATCTCCATCGCCTTCTTCAGGGCACCGGCATAATTGCCGCTGTCGTACTCCCAGCCCAGCGCCGAGCGGTAGGGGAATTGCTCGGGCGGGATGAAGTTCTTCAGGCGCAGCTCAGCCGGATCCATCTTCAGCTCCAGCGCGAGCACGTCGGCCATCCGCTCGACGGCGTGCACCGCTTCGGTGACCCGGAAGCTGCAACGATAGGCGATGCCGCCGGGCGGCTTGTTGGTGTACACGCCGTCCACTTCGGCGAACGCATTCTTGAAGCCGTAGGAGCCGGTGCAGATCGAGAACATGCCGGCGGGGAATTTGGATGGATTGGCCGCCGCGTCGGTATAGCCGTGGTCCGCGACCGTCTTGATGCGCATGGCGGTCATGGTCCCGTCCTTTTTCGCCGCGACCTCGGCCTTCATGTGGTAGTCGCGGGCGAATGAATCGGCCTGGAGGTTCTCCATCCGGTCCTCGATCCACTTGACCGGGTGCCCGGTCACGACCGAGGCGGCGATGGCGATGACGTATCCGGGGTAGACCGGGACCTTGCCGCCGAAGCCGCCGCCGATGTCGGGCGAGATGATACGGATCTTTTCTTCGGAGAGGCCGACGTGGCCCGCCACAAGCGCCACGACGGTGCGGATGGCATGGGGGGCCTGCGTCGTCATGTAGACGGTCAACTTGCCCCGCACCCGGTCGAAATCGGCCACGCAGCCGCAGGTCTCGATCGACGCGACGTGGATGCGCGGGATGTAGATGTCTTGTTGCACCTTCACATCCGCCTCGGCGAATGCCTTGTCGGTCGCCGCGCGGTCGCCCACCTCCCAGTGGAAGATGCGGTTGTCCTTCTTGTCCTTCTTGTCGGTGCGCAGCACCGGGGCGCCGGGTTCGAGCGCCTTGAACGGATCCACCACCACCGGTAGCGGCTCGTAGTCTACCTCGACCGCCTCGACCCCATCGGCGGCGGCGTAGCGGCTGGTGGCGATGACGCCCGCCACCTCCTGCGACTGGTACATCACCTTCTCCACTGGCAGCACCATCTGGGTGTCCGACATCAGGGTCGGCATCCAGTGCAGGTTGTACTGCTTCAAGGTCTCGCCCGTGATCACGGCGAGCACGCCCGGGACCTTGAGGGCTTTCTCGGTGCGGATCGCCGTGATCTTCGCGTGGGCGAAGGGGCTGCGCACGATATCGAGGTAGAGCATGTTCGGCAGCACCACGTCATCCACGTAGTGCCCCTGGCCCCGGATGAAGCGCGGATCCTCCTTGCGCTTGATCGAGTGCCCCATCCCGCCGACTTCGGCCGTCGTCTTGGGTGCCATGGTCGCGCTCCTATTGCTGCTTGGCGGCCGCGTACTGCACCGCCTTGACGA
>DATDEG010000248.1:0-3145 GCA_036523465.1 bacterium | reverse complement strand
CACCTGAGAACGCTGTTGACCGCGGCCGATGCGGCCATTGCCGGCCACCGGCGGGAACTGCGAATGGTCAAAGCCCGGATACGGGCTGTGGAGCGCCGGATGCCAACAGCCGCGGTCAGATGATGTGGGGGCGCGCCTACCGTTTCTTCGCTGACGGGGCATTCCGGACCACCGCGGCCTTCACGAGCGCCTTGAACGCTCGGGCGTCGACCTTCTCTCCTTCGTGGATGTCGATCGCCCGTCGCGTGTTGCCTTCCAGGCTGGAATTGAAGAGGCCCGATGGGTCCGGGACTCCGGCTCCCCGGGCGAACGTGAGCTTCACGACCTTCTTGTACGCCTCCCCGGTGCAGACGATCCCGTCGTGCGACCAGACGGGGTTGTTCCACTTCCACTCCTCGGTCATCTCGGGGTCGGCTTCGAGGATCAGCGTCCGCATGCGGGCCAGGGTTTCGCCGCGCCATCCCGCCAGATCGCGGATCCGCTCGTCGATGAGTCGCGAAGCGGAGTGTCCGGCCGCTCGCTCACGGCTGGTCATGTCCGCCCCATCGTATCGCCCGATCCATCCTCTCGCAGCCCGCGCGTCGACGCCCGTCGCCGCGCGCCCGGAGGCGGCGGCCGGTCCGTTTCCGGGGCTCGTCAGGCCTCGGAGAGCGCACTGATCGTGACGTAATACCCGTCCGGATCTCGGAGCGAGAACTCCCTGGTTCCGGTGCTCGGGTTCACATGAGGTTCCTCCTCGAACCGAGCGACGAGAGCGCGTGCCCTCGGGAGCGCCATGTCGAAATCGTCGACACGGAAAAACAGGAGGAGGCCGTTTCCAGGCTGCCCGCGATCGGGGCGGCTCAGGGGGGGATGCTCATGGGCGCCCCACTCGTGAAGGCAGAGCAGGACCGTTCCGTCCGAGTCGAGGACTTGACCGAAGTCGTGGTGGGCGGGAGCGGTCTCCGGCAGGCCGAGGAGGGTCTGGTACCACTTGAGGCTGCCAGGCACATCGGCAACGCCAATGATCGTCCACGTGCGCCTCATGGCGTTCCTCCTGCGTGGCCAGCAGGACGGCAAGACATCGCACGGCTCCTCTCGCGTCCCACCCGCCGGACTTCACCGCCCGGCTTCCACCGGCAACCACCGGGCGGCGGCGTCCGCGCTATCGTCGGGTCGAGTATTGAAGGCAATCGCCGCACGGGGAGCCGCCTTCCGAACCGTGTTGATGACGGTCTCGAATACCGCCAGCCGCCGTGGCGGCAGGCGGACGCCAGCGCCGATGACGACACAGTCATATCTCGCCGAGGCGAGCTGACGTTCCACGCTCGGCCCGGCAGTCTCATCCGGCCGGATGTAGCAGACATCGCCCTCCCATCCGCGTGCGGCGAACTGCTTCAGCGCAACCTCGACGCCGGCATGAACCTTCTCGACGGACATGCCTGGCGGCAACGCAGGGTCGGAGAAATCCACGGTGTCGGGGTCGTAGCCGAGCAGCAGAACGCGCTTCATGAGACCTCCTCGTCGTTCCTCGATGTGGGGCGCCGTCCTATCCGGTTGACGCGATCCTATTCCTGTTCGACGGCGACGACGATCGCAGGAACCGCTTTCCATCCGCATCGACCAGTGCCGCGAAGCCCCACTCGCCCGTGCCTGAATCGGCGAGCATCGTCGACAGAATCTGGATGCGCAGCGACTGGACTCGATTGGGGGATTCTTCGCGCCCGGCCGCGCCGAGTGGAAACAGCGAGAGCAGAGCGGCGGCCGCCAAGGCCGTCCGCTGCAGTCGCCGATCAGGCCACCGCTCATGCGACCGCCGAGCCGACATATCGACTTATTTCTCCAGGTAGTCAGTGTCGAATCTGCGGGTGCCGCTGAGCTGAACGATCACGGTACTCTCCTTCGCCGCCACGAAATGGGGAAGGCCGGCCGGGATGACTATGAAACTGCCCGCCGGGTAGCCCTTCAGCCTGGCCGGGTCGAACCTCTCCCCTTCGCCCAGATACCAAGTCCCCTCGATGATCGTGACCAATTCGTCCTGCGAGTGGGTATGCGCTCGGACCCGCCCGCCCGCAGGTATCTTCACCCTGTCGACCCACGCCCCCCCGCGACTGGAGTCGCCGAACAGCTGCGCCCGCTGCCGCCCGTCGTTGTAGTAGGGCGGCGTGAACCACCGTACCCGTTCAGGCGTTATCCCGACCACTTCCTTCTTCTCCTGGCCTGCCCGGGTTGTCGCCGGTATCACTCCTGCCAGAGCCATCGCTGCAGCAGCGGCTGCAAGAAGTAGCCTTTTCATCTCCTCCTCCTCTCCGCCTGGCACTGACCAGAGCCTGACGGCTCCCGGCTCGGCGGCGCTGGCGGCGATGGCGGCGGCCCCGGCAGCGGCCGCGCGTCAGGCCGCCGCACGGCACCCGCGACAGATCGGCAGACGAATCCGAACCTCACGAGTAACGATCCTGTTCATTGGCCTTCAGGGGGCTGCCATAGCTCGACCTTGTTTCCCTCCGGATCGATGACCCAGCCGAACTTTCCATACTCGGAGTCGTCAGTCTTCTCGAGCACATTGCAGCCCTCTTCCTTCAAGGCCTTGATCAGGGCGTGAAGGTCTTCCACCCGGTAATTGACCATGAAGGGAGCGGCGCTCGGCGCGAAGTGATCGCTTTCTTGCGGATCGATCGACCAGGCCGTTGTGCCCGAAACCGGCTTGCCCTCGGCGTCGGCCCACTCGAAGGCAGCCCCGCCCCAGGCCTGGACGTCGATTCCCAGGTGCCGCTTGTACCAGGCCTGCAGTGATGGAGCGTCTTTGGCCTTGAAGAAGATGCCGCCGATGCCAGTGACTCGTTTCATGTGACCTCCCGTGCGTCGCGGTGGTAGGAAGAATGTTTCTTCTGCGGGCTAACGGGTCACGCGCAGCGGCGCCGAGGAGGGAGCATAGCAGCGGGTTGTCAGGCGGCGAGCGGGGTCAATGGCGGGTCTGCGCGTCACTGTTGTCTGACTATATCGAACGAGATCTCCACCGCCGGCGTCGTCCCTCGATTCTCGAGCCAGTGCATGGTGTGGCTATCCTCGGGCCAGCCCACCCCCGGCCCATACTCCTTAGCCGCGCCATTTCGATGGTCCGTGATCGTTCCCTGCAGGATGTAGACCAGGCCGGGTCTGTCTTTAT
>DATDEG010000247.1:0-7846 GCA_036523465.1 bacterium | reverse complement strand
AGGCCACACGGAGCGGACGGAGCGTGCGCGCCGATCAAAATGCGCGGGACGACCAACCCCGGGCGATGACTGAGGAAGACCGGCTGGTGATGGTTCGAAGACTTGCTGAGTGCCCGGGCACTATCAAAGATGTTCGAACCTGGCTCCGCGGGTAGTATTCGAACAAACTTGACCAGGCCTTAGTGATTCAACCTGCGGGATCGAGCGTGGTGGAAGAGGTGCTGTTGAGCGTACCCGGAGAGTGGGCCGAATCGACGCCGTGCGAACGCCCTGAGCTCTCTTTCAGTCTTGGTCTCCCCCTTGAAGTACTGTCCTTCGACCGCCCGCTTCACCCAGATGTCAACCGGGAACGCTTCGCCCTTGCCGTACGCGAATAGCAACACGCAGTCGGCAACTTTCTGGCCTACTCCAGGGAGCTCGAGTAGCATCCGTTTCGCGTCATCGTAGGCGAGTGCGAACGGTGCGCTCAGATCAAATCGCCCACTGTCGACGAGTCGCGCTACCCCATTCAGGTAGGGCGCACGGTAGCCGAGGATACATTGGCGGAGGGCCCGCTCTGGGGCCGCGGCAAGGGCGGCCGCGGAGGGAAAGGCTTGCCCTCCGCCCTTCACTGGCTCACCGAACCGCTCGCTGAGCCGGGCGATCGTCAACTCGATCTTCGGGATGTTATTGAAGGCGGAGATGATGAAGCCGGCCAGGCACTCCCACGGATCCTGCCTGAGTATGGCGATGCCCGACGTATGGGGGAGGATACCGTTAAGAACCCGGTCACGTGCGAGCTCACGTTCGATCAAGCGCAGCGGTTGATCGAGTCCCAGATAGTCAGCCAACGCCTCAACTGCCGCACCGTCCTCGATCCCTTCGACCAGGATCGTGTCCCGACGCTGCTCGAGCCAGATGCGCCGTCCACCGAAGATACCGGTCGCACAATCTCCAGCGATCCGCCACCCGAACGCTTGACCGCAGGAGAGCGTCCGGAGAAGAAGATACGGTGGGCGCGCGGCAAGGATCGCCTGTCGGCGGGAGGTGGCGTCTACCAGCAAGGATGCCGTCCGGTCGGCGCCCATCTACAACGTGGCGAGGTCCGCGGCGTCGAGGATGAGCTGCGACCAAGTCTCCATCCGGTCGTACAGGCCTCGGAGTTCAGCCGCATCTGTGAGTCGGCCGGTGAGCGTGTCGCTCTCCCGGACGCTGATCTCCGGCAAGTCTGCCTCAACGACGTGGACGAGCCCGAAGTGCACCTCCCCGACGGAATTCGTGTCGTCGTTCAGTACACCCACCAGCCGCGCCCGCCACGTACCGTTGATATGCAATTCCTCTTCGAGTTCCCGGCGGAGTCCGGCGTCCACCGCATCGGACGCCCCCTCGACATCCGAGCGGTTGATGTGACCGCCGACGCCGATGCTGAACTTCCCGTGCAGCCTCGGCTCCCCCCCAGCCGTGGTGCGCTGGAACAGAAAGAACTTCGATCCATGCCGTACGATCATGTAGGGAATGATCTGTTTCATCGACGGATCGGCTTCCATGTCCGCACGGCCACGGAACTCCCCAAAGATCCGGGCCCGATCGCGGTAGGCGGCGGCATCGACCGCGCTGAAGCCATGGACCGCCGAGCCCGCGAATAACCTCGCTCGGGGCACGACGAGGATCTGTTCCTCCGGCGCGCTCACGGCCGCGTGTGCCCCTCTCAGTCTCGTGGCCGGCCGCTCATCTTCGGCGCGCCATTCATACGTTCAAACAGGGCGATCTGATCCGGCATGCCGATCACCGTAACACGGTCGCCAGACCGCAGCAGTATCTCCGGTTGCGGATTCAATACCTCGGTTCCATCCTCACGCCGCACGGCGAGCACCGAGACGCCCGTGTGTTCTCGGATCCCGGCGTCCTTCAGCGACGTCTCGGCGAAGCCTGGCCCGATTGCCAGGATTCGCGTCTGCAACAGTTCCAGCGGGCCGGCCTCCTCCGGCAATTCCGCGCGGGCCAGGACATGCTCCTGTTTGAGCATATACGCCTTGATCTGCTCGTGGGGGACGCCGACCCGCTCCAGACCGTGGCGGAGCAGGGTCTGCGCCGCCTCGAACTCCGGCTGGATGACCTCCGCGGCCCCGGCCTCGATCAGCGCGGTCCGCTGGAGGGGATGGGTCGATCGCGCCAGGATAGGCAGGCCCGGATTGATCACCCGCAGCCGGCGCACGGCCAGCCGCGTGCGTTGAAAATCCGGGACCGCCAGCACAGCAAGCTGGGCCGTCGACGCCCCCGTCGCCCTGAGCACCGGCTCGCTGGCGACGTCTCCGTAGACGCACGGAATACGCCGGGCGCGGAGGACCTCGATCACCGAGAAGTCCAGATCCACGACGGTGTAGGGCACATGAACTGCCCAACCGTCTCAGCTTCGCGGAGCGGCCGACGTTGGCGAGGAAGAGTGGCCCGGCGGATCATCGTGCTTACACGACGAACAGCACGACGAAGTAGACGACGAGAAGCACGAGCCCGAGCGGGACGCCGTAGCGCGCCCAGGTCCGGCTGCGGATCTTCAATTTCCCGGCGGCGATGATGTTCGGGATGTTCCCGGGGATGAGCATCCCGCCGCTGATGAGCAGACCCATCAGCACCGCCCGGACATGCTCGGTATCCATCCGCGGGCTGATCTCGGCGGCGGTCAGAGTGGCGTTATCGAGGATCGCCGAGACCATATTGATCCAGTAGAGGAGCCGCGCGTCGAGTCCGATGACGAAGCGGTCGATGATCGGCCGGAACCCCTCTCCGAGTAGGACGAGCGCCATCACGAACAGGAAGACGCGCGCGGCGCGAACGATCACTCCTCGATACGTCTCCTGCCTCTCCTCCTCGGTGAGAGTTTCCGTGTTGTAGGCCAGCGGGCGCACGCCGCTCCACACCGCGAGGGCGGCGATGCCCGGGATGATCAACGGTCCGAGCAGGCGCATGAGGTACCAGAAGTCTTCGTTCAGCTTCGACACCGCGATCGTGGAGAGCGGCTCTCCGATCGGGGTCAACGCCGCACCAAGCCCGATGGCCATACAGGCCACGACGACGAGCCGGGACTCGTCTTCCTCGCGGAACCGCATGGCGCTGATGAGCTCCACCAAGACCAGCGCGGCAATGATGGCGGTGATGACACTGCTCAATAGACCGAGCACGACCACGATCAGGCCCACCAACACCCGCATGGGGATCACCGTCCGGAGTCTGACCAGAGCGTCTCCGACGTACGGCCGCAACCATTTGAAGAGCAGACCCGAGACGAACACCGCCGCTGTGATCGGAATGGGATCCCGCAGCGCCAGACCGACGAGGTGACGGTTGAGCACTCCCGCGGCCAGCGCGGCGATGACGCCCATCACAAAGAGGAAGGCCTCGAGGTTCTGCTCGATGCGATGAGAAACGAGCGGAAGAATGAGGACGAGCAAAAGGATGACGAGATCAGCGACGATAACGAAGTCCACGGCTTCCTACTTATACGGGCTCGCCCCCGCCAATCCCGCCTCCGCAAATTGCCGGAGACGCGCTTCGTCGCCTATGATCCGACGATCTCGATGCGGCTCGGCGGGCCTGCTTCCGTCTCGTAGTGGAGGCGGACGATGGCCGCTTCGCTCCCATCGCGGAGGCGCCGTACGATAAGCGGCAGGTCAGCGGGCGTGGACAGGGAGCGTATCTCGTCGACGTCCACCCACCGCAGATCGCCCTCATCGGATGCGATCGTCTCCCCGGAGGGCGCAGGTGCGTGGAATACGTAGATCACCCAGAGATCACCCGTCTCCCGGACGGTCACGACGAGGAGAGCGCGAAAGCTCGGAGAGCTGATCTCCAGGCCAGTCTCCTCGCGGATCTCGCGGGTGCAGGCTGTGTATGGATCTTCTCCCGGCTCGATCTTCCCGCCGATCGCATTCCACAGACCCGCATTCGGTGGGCGGCGCCGATGTAGAAGCAAGAACCGCTGGTCTCGCTCCAGGAAGCAGAGAACCCGCTGAGAGATCACGCGTCGATCGCGGCGCGGATGGCGCGGGCGAGCTCGGTCAGGCGCGGCACCCCGTCCGGGCGTTCGAGCAGTGCCACCAGCGCGCTCCCGACGATCACGCCGTCGGCCAGGGCGGCGACCTCTCGCGCCTGCTCGGGTGTGGACACGCCGAAGCCCACGCAGATCGGCAGGTTCGTGCATGTCCGGATCCGGCCGATCAACCCGTCGAGCCCGCCGGCCAGAGTCTCACGCGCACCGGTGACGCCGGTCAGCGAGACGCAGTACAGGAAACCGGTGGTCTGGCTCGCCGCCACCTTGATACGGGTGTCGGTGCTCGTCGGCGCAAGCAGGAAGATCGTATCGACGCGGTGAGTCCTGGCCGGGGCGATGAGATCGGCGGCCTCGTCCGCGGGGAGGTCTGGGATAACGACGCCGTCGACACCGGCGCCCGCCGCGTCCCGGCAGAATGCCTCCAGCCCATAGCGGAGGATTGGATTGTAGTACGAGAGCAGGACGATTGGCAGTTGGGCTCGCCCCCGGATGGTCTTCACCAGATCGAGCACCGCCGGGAGTGTCACGCCCGCGGCGATAGCGCGTTCGTACGCCCGTTGGTTCACCGGACCGTCGGCGACCGGATCGGAAAACGGCACGCCCAGCTCGATGATGTCGGCACCGGCATCGACGAGCGCGTCCACGGCCTGCGCCGTGACGGTAACATCGGGGTCGCCGGCGACGAGAAACGGGATGAGCGCCGTCCGCCGGTCGCCACGCAGACGCTGAAATGCCCCGGCGATGCGGCTCATGCCTGCTCGATGGCCGCCACGTGCTGGACGTCTTTGTCCCCGCGGCCGGAGAGCCCCAGGACGATGGTCTGCGTGGGGCGCATGCGCGGCGCGAGCACGCGGAGGTAGGCGACCGCGTGGGCGGGCTCGAGCGCGGGGATGATCCCTTCCGTCTGGGCGAGCAGGCGGAAGGCCTCGAGGGCCTCGTCGTCGGTGACGGCGACGTACTCCGCACGGTGGCTGTCCTTGAAGAAGCTGTGCTCGGGCCCAACGCCCGGATAGTCGAGCCCCGCCGACACCGAGTGCGTCTCCCGGACCTGGCCGGCGGCATCCTGCAGCAGATAGGAGAACGCGCCGTGCAACACGCCGGGGGATCCGGCGACCAGCGTCGCGGCGTGCCTGGTCGTGGGCAGGCCAAGACCTCCCGCTTCGACGCCGATCATCCGGACCGTCCGGTGGTCTTTGAATGGATGGAATAAGCCCATGGCGTTGCTCCCGCCGCCGACGCACGCGACGAGACAGTCGGGCAGAGTACCGGTCTCCTCGAGCATCTGCGCCAGCGTCTCGCGCCCGATGACCGACTGGAAGTCCCTGACCATCGTGGGATACGGATGTGGGCCGACGACCGAGCCGATCACGTAGAAGGTCGTTCGGACGTTGGTCACCCAGTCGCGGAGCGCCTCGTTGATCGCGTCCTTGAGGGTGCGGCTCCCGCTCTCTACGGGAATCACTCTGGCACCGAGGAGACGCATGCGGTACACGTTGAGCCCCTGACGCCCCATGTCCTCGGTCCCCATGTAGACGTCGCACTCGAGGCCGAACATCGCCGCCGCGGTCGCCGTCGCCACCCCGTGCTGGCCGGCGCCCGTCTCGGCGATGATCCGCTGCTTGCCCATCCGGCGGGCGAGGAGGACCTGCCCCATGGTGTTGTTGATCTTGTGCGCCCCGGTGTGGAGGAGGTCTTCGCGCTTGAGGTAGATGCGCGCGCCGCCGAGCTGTCGGCTCAGCCGTTCCGCGAAGTACAGCGGCGTGGGGCGTCCGCAGTACCGCCGGAGCAGCCGATCGAGCTCAGCTTGAAACACCTCGTCGCGCGCCGCGACTTCATACGCCGTCTCGAGCTGCTCCAACGCCGGGATCAGCGTCTCGGGAACGTAGCGCCCGCCATATCGTCCGAAACGACCCTTTTGCTCGTGCATCGCCTAGCCTCTGAGCGCCGTTCGCGACCGCCGCGCATCCCACTCGCGTACGAGATGGACGAACTCGCGGATCTTCGCGTGATCCTTGACGCCGGAGGTCTCCACGCCGCTGCTTACGTCCACTCCATATGGCCGGACCCGATCGAGAGCCTCCAGGACGTTGTCCGGACGCAGCCCTCCGGAGAGGAGGATGCGGTGCCGGAGGGCCGCCGCGGCGGCGAGGGCCCAGTCGAACGTGCGGCCCGTCCCGCCCAGGAGTTCCGGATCGAACGTATCGAGCAGGTACGCCGCTACGGCGTAGTCGTCGAGCGTGGCCAGCGAGCCCTCGTCGCGGACGCGGATCGCTTTGAGGACCGGCAGCGCGAACGACCCGGCAAAGCCGGGCGTCTCACTGCCGTGGAGCTGCACAGTGTCGAGACCGACGGCCTCAACCGTCTCGACGATCCGTTCGCGCGTCTCATCGACAAACACACCGACCTTCGCAACGAACGGGGGCAGCGTTCCCACAATCTCACGGGCGCGCTCCACCGTGACGCGCCGCCGGCTGGGGGCGAAGATGAGCCCGATGGCGTCCGCCCCCGCAGCCGCGGCAACGGCAGCCGCCGCCGGGTCCGTGATCCCGCAGATCTTGACCCTAACCACGGACCGGGGTACCGATGACGTAATAATCCATCTTCATCGCCGCGCGCACCATCTCGATCGTCTCCTGCGCGATCGCGCGGGCCTTCGTGCTGCCTGCGACGACGATGTCGTCCACGTCGGAGATCGTGTACCGGCTCCGGCGATCGCGGATGGGCTCGAGGAAGGCCTCCAGCGCCGCCACCAGCCGCCGCTTGACCTCCACGTCGCCGACCGTACCCTTCCGGTACCGGTCCTTGAGCTCTTCGACCTCGGCGCTGTTCGGGTTGAACGCGTCGTGATAGATGAAGACCGGATTCCCCTCGACGTGCCCCGGATCGGTCGGATGGATGCGCGTCGGGTCGGTAAACATCGCCATGACCTTCCGCCGCACTTCCTCGGCGTCGTCCGCCAGGTAGATCGCATTACCGATCGACTTGCTCATCTTGGCCTTGCCGTCCGTCCCCGGAAGCGTCCCGACCTCACCGATGAGCGTCTCCGGCTCCGGAAAGACCGGGCTGAACTGCTCGTTGAACCGCCGCGCGATCTCCCGCGTGACCTCGAGGTGGGACGCCTGATCCTTCCCCACGGGAACGATCTCACCGCGCACGATGAGGATATCGGCGGCCTGGAGGACCGGATAGCCGAGCAGCCCGAGCGAGGGCTGCTGGATGTGGAGATCCTTCATGACTTCCTTCAGCGTCGGCACGCGCTGCAGGCGCGGCACGGTGACGAGCATGGAGAAGATGAGCTGCAGCTCGGCCGTCTGAGGAATGAGCGACTGCAGCACGATGGTCGAACGCGACGGGTCGATCCCGACGCTCAGATAGTCGAGGACGATGTCCCGGGCGTTCGTGCGGATCTCGTCGAGGTTCTCCAACCGCGTCGTGAGGAGATGCAGGTCGGCGAGGAGGAAGAAGCAGTCGTACTCGTCCTGCAGCTTCACCCGGTTGTGCAGCGTGCCGACATAGTGGCCGAGGTGCAGGCGGCCCGTGGGGCGATCCCCGGTGAGCAGCCGGCCCCTTCGGCGGTGGTCCGGAGTCAGAGCGCCGGATGCGGGGCGCTCCCCTTTGATCAGTTGTTGTGCGTCAGGCATGTTCATCCACCCCTCAATCCTCTCAACGCGCCGGCCGGATCGGCGCTGGCCATGAGCGCCGTCCCGACCAGGATCGCATCTACGCCAAGTTGCTCCACCCACGCCACCTGCTCGCGCCGCTCGAACCCACTCTCGCTCACGACGACGATGCCATCGGGGATGAGCGGCCGCAGCAGCG
>DATDEG010000246.1:0-2477 GCA_036523465.1 bacterium | reverse complement strand
TCGCGGTTGGCCGTGATCGCCTCGGCGACGTCCTGCGGCTGCAGCGTGCCGATCCACTCGGGCGCGATGGCGCGGCCTGCGCGCTTGTTGGGGATGGCGAGGAACCGTTCCCTGCGAAGATAGGCACGGAATCCGGCCGATCGGAGCGGGTATCCAAGGCCGGGAATACGGGCGACCCACTCCAGCAGTCCCTCGAGCGGCATGCGGGCTAGGTATTGCGTGGGTACGACGACGGCGAAGGGAACCGCGGCCATCGCCAGCTCGAGCGTGTTCGTCCCCGGGATTGTCACCGCGAAATCGCTTCGTGCCACCGCATCCCAGCCCTGCTCGGTGACCCACCGGATCTCTGGCCCCCCTGGCTCAGGACAAATATCCGCCGATGCCCGCGAGACGATCGACGGCGTGAGGAACTCGGAGATGATGAATTGGGACTGGACCCCGGGGATCCGGCCGGCGAGGGCGGCCGCGGTCTTGGCGAAGAAGGGGGCGAGGATCTCAAAGAATCGGTCGCGGCTCCCGGGGAGAAACGAGACGATCGGCGCCCGAGTGCCCAGCGGGGTGAGACCGTCGCGTCGGACTACGCCGGCCAGCGCGTCACCCCGCGGATCACCCGTCACGGTCACGCGGGTCTCCGGTACCCCACGGGCGACCAGATCTCGGGCCACGGCTTTGTTCGCCGCAAAGATTCGCTGAAAGCCCCGGTGCCTGCGGGCCGCCAGCGTCGTTTCAGCGAACGCGCAGGATGGGAGCCGCAGCCGGGCGGCCAGAGCCGCCGAAAGCAAGAGATCGCCACCCAGGTGAATGAGGGCACCCGGATGGTGGACGTCGCAGCGTTCGAGGCCCAGCGAGATGCGGATGGTGGTGGCTGGGTGGAGGATCCGGTCGAAGAGGCCCCAGGATTCAACGACCTCGGTTTCCCGGCCTCCCGCGAACTGCGTCGGTGTCATTGCGAGGGTCAGCCGCACGGTCGATGCCGTCGCCGTCGCGAGCGCGCGGGCCGCGCGGGCAACCGGCGCGATCCACCCCTGGAGCTCTCCCGGTCCGTTCCCCACGAGGACGAGCTCGACGGCGGGCGGCGCGGAGGTCGTGGCGCGGCGCCCGGAGCTGATCATGGTCTCAGACGCAGAGATCATGGTTCGATTATAGTGTCCGAGCCAGGAGTCGATTCGCAGCGCCGTGAAGTGCAGATAGGCTCATGAACGGCCCCCCGCGACTCCCTCTCGTCCTCGTCGCAGCGTGCGCGCTCTCGGTCTGGGCTCTCCTGGTGGTGCCGGCGCACGCGCAGGAACCGCAGGATTCGCCGCTGGTCGTGGAAGGGGATGAGGTGACCTACGACCAGGCCGCGCAGCTCGTTGAGGCGAGCGGCCAGGTCCGCCTACGCTACCGCGGCATCCGGCTGGAGGCGGACCGCGTCGTCTTCGACCTCCAACGAGAACTCCTCACCGCGGTAGGCCACGTCGTCCTCGTCGATGTCTCGGGCCGCGAACTCCGGGGGAGCGCCCTCCGCTATGACGTGCGCCTGGGTCTGGCCGAGATGCGACAGGCCGAGACGGTCGTGGACAACCTCTACATCCGTAGTGCGGAGCTCCAGAATCGCGCTGCGGCCATCACGGCAACGGAGACGATGCTGACGCCGTGCCCGCCGGCGAGTCCTGCCGTTCGCATTACGGCGCGCCGGATCGAGATCCACCCCGGCGAGCGGGCCGTCGCCACCGACGCCTCGCTGTGGGTCGGGCGCTACCGGGTGATCACGCTCCCCGTCTATACTGTGTCCCTCCGATCAACCGAGGGGACCGCCCAGAGCTTCCCGCGGATCGGATACAACGGTACCGATGGCCTCTGGGCTCAATACGTCTTCCGCTACACTGTTGGGTCGGCGCGGGGGGGGCTGCTCACGAAATACGGGACGCGGTCGGGCCTGATCGCCCGGAACAGCCTACTTTACCGGCGGCCCCCATTCTCCATCGACCTGACCGTCGGCCGCAACCAGGATGACGATCTGAGGATCTTCGATCAGGCGGAAGTCGTCGTCACGCAGGCAGAGCAGCGTCTCGGGTCGCTGCCCGTCCTCTATACTCTGGAACTGCGGACGGGCTGGTTCGACGAAGCTACGACGGGGCTCCAGACGTCGCGCACGCAGTACGGGATCGGGTTCAGAGTTCCGACGCTGACGCTGGCGCCGCGCCTCACTTTCCAGGGAGCGGCGGCGTGGTCCGATGCCGTCTACGGCACCGGCGCGCGTCAGGGGATCGTTCGGGCCAACCTGGCCCTCAAGCAGGAGCTGAGCCCGCAGCGTTCGATTCTGCTCAACTATAATGTCTTGGAGGTTCTCGGCGGGACGCCGTTCCTACTCGATGCGATCGATCCTACAGATCTCGTCCACAAGGCCACCCTGGTCCATAGCCAAGCGGGGACGCGGGGATCGGCCTCGACGGTGTTCAACGTCGGCGGTGGCTTCGACTTCCGAGAGCGGGCTC
>DATDEG010000245.1:0-6673 GCA_036523465.1 bacterium | reverse complement strand
CGTAGACGTCGTCTTCGGACGCATCCTCGTCGAAGCGCACTCCCCGGCAGCGGCCGCCGTGGACCGGTTGCGCAGGGTCTTCGGAGTCGTCTCGCTCAGCCCCGTCGAGGTGGTCCCGCTCGACGTGGACGCCGTGATCGCGGCGGCGGTGCGCCAGACCGGCGCCTTTCTGGCCCACCGGCCTGAGACCGGCACGTTCAAGGTGGACACCCGCCGGGCGGACAAAACCTTCCCGGTTCCTTCGATGGAGGTCAGCAGCCGGGTCGGGGATGCGGTCCGGCAGGTATTCCCACGCCTGCGCGCGCGGATGCGCGCCCCGGATCTCACCGTCCGGGTCGAGCTCCGCGACCGCGCATACGTAGCGACGGAGGTCCTTCCCGGACCCGGCGGGTTGCCGACCGGCACCGGCGGACGGGCCCTGGCGCTGATCTCCGGGGGGATCGACAGTCCGGTTGCTGCCTGGCTCGCCGCCCGGCGCGGCATCCGCATCACAGCGGTGCACTTCCACAGCTTTCCCTTCACCAGCGAGCGCTCGAGAGAGAAAGTGATCGATCTCTGCCGCATCCTGGCCGCATACGCCGGACCGCTTCCGGTATGGATCGTTCACTTCACGGAGATTCAGCGCGCCATCCAGCAGACGATTCCTGACCCGCTGCGTGTGTTGGTGATGCGGCGGATGATGATGCGGATCTGCGGCGCGCTCGCGCCGAGGGAGGACGCCCTGGCGCTGGTCACCGGAGAAAGCGTCGGCCAGGTGGCGAGCCAGACCCTGGAATCGATCGCGGTCATCAACGAGCCGGTCCGGCTCCCCGTCCTCAGACCCCTCATCGGCGCGGACAAGACGGAGATCGTGGCCCGGGCCGAGGCGATCGGGACCTATCCGATCTCCATCCGGCCCTATGACGACTGCTGCAGTGTGTTTGTTCCGGCCCATCCACGCACTCAGCCGACGTTCGAGGAGGTCCATGCCGCCGAGGCCGGCCTGGACCATGAGGGCCTGGCCGCCGAGGCGTTGGCCCGGAGCGAACGGATCTCGATCGATGAGCCGGCCACTCTCGTCGGGATGACCGCGCAGACCTGAGGGAATTGCCGCGGTCCTCGGGGAAGTACGTAGTGGCCGAGGTGGCGGAGTGAAGGTCTGCGTCTACCTGGAGCACGGCTATTCCTCCAACTGGTCGGGGGGAATCCGCCGCGCACACGACAACCAGATCAAGGCGATCAAATCCGCCGGCGTGCAGGTCACCACCGACCCCAGCGAGTCGTTTGATATCCTTCATCTTCATTCGGTGGGGCCGCGATCGCTCTATCTGGCGGAGAAGTACAGCGGCCGGCGCCCGGTCGTCATCCACGGGCACACCACCGCCGAGGACTTCGCGAACTCGTTCCGCCTGAGCGACACCATCGCGCCCTACCTCGGCCGCTACCTGCGATTCTTCTACGCGAAGGCGGACATGCTCATCGCCCCGTCGCCGTACGCGCGGGACGTGCTGCGGAGTTACGAGATCGACCGTCCCATCGAGGTCGTGAGCAACGGGGTGGACCTCCGCCGGTTCGGCGCGGACCGGCGCAAGCGACTGCTGGGCCGTGCCCGCTACGACCTGGACGGCATCGTGGCTTTCTCCGTCGGGCTCGTCGTTCTCCGCAAGGGGGTCGACCTGTTCTGCGAGGTCGGGCGTCTGCTGCCCGACCACACGCTGATGTGGTTCGGCCGGATCCACAAGGCGGTGAAGGCCGAGACGCTGCGCGTCATCGACGAGGCGCCGGACAACGTCCGGTTCCCCGGCTTCGTGGAGGACGTCGCCGAGGCGTTTGCCGCGGGCGACATCTTCTTCTTCCCGAGCACCGTGGAGAATGAGGGGATCGCCATCCTCGAAGCCGCGGCGTCGGGCAAGCCGCTCGTCCTGCGCGACGCGGAGTGCTTCCAGGGACGCTTCGAGCACGGCGTGAACTGCCTGAAGGCGGAGACGGCGGATGAGTTCGCCGCGCTCATCACCCAGGTGGCCGGAGATCCGTCCCTTGCCGCCCGGTTATCTGCCGGCGCACTGGCGTACGCCCGCACTCACTCGCTGGAGTTGATCGGAGAGCGTCTCAAACGGGTCTACGGACAGTTGATGTAGCGAGTTCGGTACGCTGGACTAGCTCTTGTCTTTCGGGGGCGTGCCGGGGTGGAGCGTCCACACGCGCGCATCCTCGGAGGCCCCGTGCGCCGTCTTCTCCCACGAGGTCTCACCGGTGATGGCACTCCGCACGTAGCGGACGACCGCCAGCGGCATGATGACGAGCCGGACCAGCGAGAAGGCGGCGGTCCTCGCCATGGACAGCACGGCGGCCGGGAGCCGGGTGCGATATTCGGCCAGCAGGCCGATGGTGAGCGCCACCGTGATCGCCGCCGATCCTACGGTGGTGATCCGTAAGGGCAGCTGCAGATAGAGGACCACCGCCCCGGCCAGGTCAATCAGGGCGTAAAAGTAGATCGTGAGCAACGCCGTCGTCGCCGCGAGCGCCCCGCCCAGGAAGAACAGCATGTCGATCCGCTTGAACAGGGGGACGCGCCCGAAGAGGATCCCAGGGAGGTGGTCGCCGAGGCACCGGAATGCCCCTTCAAACCACCGCACCCGCTGCCGCATGAGCGGCCGCACGCGCACGACCGCTTCTTCCCAGACGATCGCCTCGTTGCAGTAGCGGATCTCCCAGCCGGCGAGGTGAAAGCGCACGGACAGATCGATATCCTCGGTGAGCGCGTCCTCGTTCCATCCTCCCACTTCATCGAGCGCCTCACGCCGCAGCAGGAGCCCGTTACCCGCGAAGCAGACCATCCCGCCGAGCCAGCGCCGGGCGCGCTGCAGCGTATCCTGGAACAGCAGATATTCATCGTCCTGCAGCCGTGTCACGGCATTCTGCCCGGCGTTGTAGAGCACACGGCGCGACTGGACGCCTCCCACCTCGGGTGCGGCGAGGAACGGCACCATCTGGCGGAGGAGATCGGGACCGACCCGGGCATCGGCGTCGAACACGGCAATGACGTCCGCGCGGGAATGGGCGATCCCATAATTGAGAGCCGCCGCTTTGCCGAACGATCCCTCCGGCGTCTGGACAACTTTGATTGCCCATTCCCGTGCGAGTCTGTTCAGGATGAGCACGGTCCCGTCGGTTGAACGGTCATCCACCACGATGACTTCGAACCGGCGCTCTCCGTCCTCCGCATAGTCCATGGCGCAGAGGCTGCGCACCGTGGCCTCGATCACGGCTTCCTCATTCTTCGCCGGCACGACCACGCTGACGAACGGCAACCCCGCGCGCAGCACCGGCGCAGGCGGGGACTTGATCAGTGCCCCGACGAGCACGAGGAAGGCGCCGTACCCACCGGCGACGAGCAGGAGGGCCTGGATCCAGGTCACGTCGACAAAGAGGTACTGCAGCCAGGTGAGGTCCCGGTAGTGCACGCTGGCGGCGACCGCCCCGAACCAGAGCAGCCCGAGGGTGGCGAGGACGAGGTGGGTGGTAGGACGGAGACGCGCCGGCATCTCGCTACCTTGCCATCCTTGCTGCAAACAAGTTGGGGAGACTGTCGGCGTACGGGGCGGTCGCCACACCCGCCTCGGTGACGATTGCAGACACCAGATGATGGGGCGTGATGTCGAACGCCGGATTGGCGACACGAACCCCATCGGGCGCGATCCGGACACCCTGGAGGTGCGTCACCTCCGAGGCCGGCCGCTCTTCGATCGGGATCGATCTCCCGTCCGGAGTCTCGAGGTCGACCGTCGACAACGGCGCCGCCACGACAAAGGGGATCTCGTGGACCCGGGCCAGCACGGCCAGCGTGTACGTCCCGATCTTGTTCGCGACGTCGCCGTTCCGGGCGATGCGGTCGGCGCCGACCAGGACCCGGTCCACCCCCCCGCGGGCCATCACGGCCCCGGCGGCATTGTCTGTGATGAGCGTGACATCGATCCCGGCTCGCAGGGCTTCCCACACCGTGAGACGCGCGCCCTGCAGATAGGGGCGGGTCTCGCAGGCGATGAGCGAGATCGTCTGGCCGTTCTCATGCGCGGTGCGCACGATCCCAAACGCTGTCCCGTAGTCGACCGTGGCCAAGCCTCCGGTATTGCACAACGTCAGGATCCGCTCCCCGGAGCGCAACATGGCGGCCCCGTGGCGCCCGATCGCCTGGTTGGTGCGGACATCTTCGGCGGCGATCTCCTCGGCCTCCGCGAGCAGCGCCGAGCGCAGCTCCGCCACCGTCGCTTCGGTTGATCCGTGGAGCACCCGCAGCATCCTTCGCAACGCCCAGCGCAGATTCACCGCCGTGGGGCGCACCGATTCGAGCAGGGCGGCGGCCTGCTCGAGACGCCGGCCGAATGGCCGGACGTCTGTCTCCTCGGCGACGGCGGCCTCGAGAGCCAGCCCGTAGGCGGCGGCCGCTCCGATGGCTGGCGCCCCGCGGACCCGCATCTCGCGGATGGCCGCGGCGACCTCGGCCGCGTTCCGGCATTCCAGTTCCCGCTCCTCGAGGGGAAGCGCGGTCTGATCGAGTACAAACAGGCGCGTGCGGTCCCACCGCAGTGTGGTGCTCATGGCTCACCGCGCGCTGGAATCAGGTCGGCCGAGGCGGCGAAACACCTCGGCGGCAGGCAGCCCGAGAACCTGCACCGTCTTTTCCCGACCCCGTGCTCCTCGAACCACATGCACGCGAGAGGGAGCGACATCGAGTGTGGCGGCGAGCAGCCGGCAGAGGGCGTGATTGGCCTGATCGTCGACCGGTGCTGCAGTCGTCCGGACCTCAAGGCGATCACTCCGCCAGGGGCCGATCACGTCCCGGACGGCCCGGGACGTGACGCGCACCGCGATGAGCGCATCCCGACCGGTCCCTGCGCCCACCGCCGTCCCTACTCGAGCGGAAAGAGGGTGTGGTCGTTCCCGGAGCCGAGATCGGCGGTGATGGATACGTGGCTCGGGGTGAAGAGGAAGATCTCCTCTCCGACCCGGAGCATGTGACCATCGAGCGCGTAGGTGACGCCGCTCGTGAAGTCGACGATGCGCCGCGCCAGATCCCCGTGCCCCCCTTGGAGGTTCACCACGACCGGCCGTCGCATCTTCAGATAGTCCGCGGCGGCACGGGCGTCCTCGAAGGTCGCGGGCTGGAGCACCACAATCTCGGTCTGCTTCTGGGCGTGGAGGCCGAAGAGCTGCGCCCGGCGCTTCGGCGTCTCGACGCCGTCGCCGTCCGGGCTCACACCATCCTCCTCCGCTTCAGCGTCATCGAAGCCGAGAAAGTTCATCAGTCGGTTCAGTGCGCCCACTGCCACTCCTCCCCTCGCTCTCCCTCCCCTCCCTGGTCTGCGTCTCCCATCCTATAGACTACGACATTTCGCCGGGATTCCTCGTCCTAAAGTCGAAAATGGCCCGGCCCACCCGGACCAGGGTCGCGCCCTCCTCCACGGCGACCTCGAAATCGTCACTCATCCCCATGGACAGGTGCGGCAGAGCCGTCCCCAGGACCTTCGCCGCCTCATCGCGCAGACTCCTGAGCCTGCGAAAGACGGGGCGGGCATGCTCAGGGTCCGGATGCAGCGGCGCAATAGCCATCAGCCCGATCACCCGCAGTCTGGGGAGGAGCGCCAGGCCGCGGAGCATCGCGGCAAGCGCATCAGGGGCAACACCGAACTTCTGCGGCTCCCGGACGACGTTCACCTGGAGGAGGACATCCAGCGGCTCCGGGGCATGACGGCTGAGCGCCTCCGCCGTTCGGACGCTGTCTACGGAGTGAATCACGGAGAACAGACCCGCGGCAAGCCCGGCCTTGTTCCGCTGGAGATGCCCTACGAGATGCCAGCGCGCGGCGGCACGGAGGGCTGCGACCTTCGGCGCGGCCTCCTGCACCCGGCTCTCTGCGACGTCGGTGACTCCCGCCGCGACCAGGTCACGGATGCGCGCCAGCTCGATCCCTTTGGTGACCGCGACGAGGGTGACGTCCTCCTCGCGCCGTCCGGCCCGCGCCGCGGCGGCGGCGATGCGTGAGCGGACCCACGCGACGCCGTCGGCGACCTCAGTCATGAGCGGGCGGTCCGGGGGCCGCCTCGTCCGGCGGAGGCAGCCGCGGGGCGATCACTGCCGCCATGCGTCCGGTGATCGGGCTCCGGCGGTGGGAGTAGAAGAGATCGGGATGGTGATACGTACACAGATCGAGCACCTCGATCCGTTCGGAGAGGACTCCGGCGTCGATCAGCTGGCGCCGGTTGGCCGCCTGGAGATCGAATTGCCAGCGGCCCCTGGCGTTCGGGGTTATCACGCTCTCCCACCAGGACCACAACCGCATCCGCTCGAGCACGGGCTCATCCACCTCGTAGTGACACCGGCCGATGCTGGGCCCAAGCGCGGCGAGGAGGTCCTGCGGATCCACCCCCAATCGCTCCGTGAGCACGCGCACGGCCCGGACGGCGATCCCTCCCGCCGTTCCCCTCCATCCCGCGTGGATGGCGGCCACTGAGCCGCCGCGTGGATCGGCGAGCAGCACTGTGACGCAATCGGCGGCATGGACGGCCAGTACGGTCCCGGGCTCATTCGACGCCAACCCGTCGGCCTCGGGAACGGAGCGCCCCGCATCGGCAGCGCCCACGACGGCGACGACGGTCCCATGCACCTGATCCGCTTCGACGTGGCGATCCGGATC
>DATDEG010000244.1:0-10696 GCA_036523465.1 bacterium | reverse complement strand
CGCGCGTCCCGCACCAGCCAGGGGATCGGCTCGTTGTTCTCGTCAGGATAGAAGAGCGTATCGTACACGAGTGTCATGATGTTCCAGCCTGGGAATCCCGTCTGGTATGTGTACGGGTTCAGCCACCCTTCGTCGCGAGTAATTGCCAGCCGCACTGCGCCGGCCTGGGCCATGCCCGCCGCCGGCATGAGCAACAAGCCCGCAGCCAGGATCGCCGCCACACGTCCCCATCGCCTCACGTGCTCACCGCCTTTTTCTCTGTCCGACGCGGCACATAGTGGCAGATTGCGTTCGTGGCTACCACGCACGTCTCCTGTAACCCCACGCGGATGAGGCAACACGTAAGGCGCCCATCTCCTACGCGCGTTCCCGGCGACGCGCAGAGTGCGCCGCGTAAGAATTGGAACACGACGGTGGAAAGATGGTCAGCGTGGAGCGAGAACAGAGCCCAGCGCTGACCTGCGCCTTACGAGTCCAAGAAGCCTCGTCTTCTGTGCTACCTGACGCAGGGGGCTGCTAACCTGCAGCGTCTTGATGCGGGAGGTGCGTGAAGCACTCCCCTAATGAGGGTCGATCGTCTCTCGCAGTTTCTTGTATTCGTCAACACTGATCTCCCCGCGGGCCAACCTCGCATCGAGGATCTCTTTTGTTGATTGGGTCGACGACGGATGCGTCGGGCCATGCTGAGCGCTTCTGTTTGTGGCTTGGACCACTGCCCAGATGATCAGGCCTAGGATCACGATCCAGAGAAGCATCCCGAATCCGAACATTGCGCCTCCACCACCCCCCATCATGATGACCCCTCCTTTGCGCCACACTCAGGTTACGGCGCAGGGATGAACACACCAAGAAGAAACGATGAAGATACTTTGAAGACCGCGTTCACTCCACGACAATCGTCGCGACCATCCCCGCCTCCTTGTGCCCCGCCACGTTGCAGGAGACAGGATATGTCCCAGGCTTCAGCTCCACCTCGACCTCGTGGGTCACCCCGGGCTTGAACCTCTCAGTCGTATGCTCACCGTGCATCGTGACACCCTCGATCATGAACTCGTGCTCGACCGTCCCCTCGTTCTTGACCATGAACTTCACCATGCCCGCCTTCACCCGGATCTCTTTGGGCTCGAAGGCGAACTCCTTGGCCACGACGGTGGCCGCTTGTCCTTCCATCGGCTCTGCCGCCGGTTGCTGCTGCGGCTGCTGAGCGGCCCGCTGACAGCCGGCGGCCACGATCACCGCTCCTGCGGCAAGGACCGCGACAATCAGGCGTGTCGACATCCGACCCCCCCTATCCGTGTCTGCGGAAGGCAACGGAGAAGACCGCCCCGCCGCCCTCTCGATTGCGTACCTCGATGCTCCCTCCCTGCGCGTCAACCAACCGTTTGGCAATAGCGAGTCCGAGGCCGGCTCCGCCCCGTCCCGCGGGGCGGGCTTTGTCGACCTTGTAGAAGCGATCGAAGATGTTCGCTCGCTCCTCCTCGGGCACGCCGGGGCCGGTATCGCTCACTTCGATCACGACCTGCGCTCCCCGCTCCGCCGCCTCGACCACGACACGGCCTCCCGGAGGCGTGAACTTCACCGCGTTGCCCAGCAGATTCGCGAGCACCTGCTCCGCGCGGATGGCATCGACCTCAACCATGGGGAGGCGTGGCGGGATCACGACTTCGATCTCGACGCCGGCGGCGGTCGCCTGTGCCCTGAACGGCAGCACAGCCCGCTCCGCCAGAGGGCCGACCGCAACCGGCTCGAGCGAGACGGCAAGTTGGCCCGATTCTGCCTGCGAGAGGTCGAGCAGCCGCTCGACAAGTTCGCGCAGCCGGTGGGCTTCTCGCTCCAAGTCCTGCACAACCGCCTGCGTGATGGAGGCATCTTTCCCGACGGTAGCCTTGAGCGCCTCGACAGCGACCACGAGGTTGGCCACCGGGGTTCGCAGTTCATGCGACGCGTCCGCCACAAATGCCCTGCGGCTCGCATCCAGCCGCTCGAGTTCTCCGGCCATCGAGTTCAGAGCGCGCGCCAGATCTCCGAGCTCGTCCTGAGTCCGCAGGGGGACCCGTTCACTGAGGCGGCCTCTCGCCAGACTGCCGGCCACGCGCTGCATTTCCTGCACCGGCCCGGCGATGCTCCGCGCCAGCAGCAGCCCGACAACCGTGGAGATGCCCATGGCCACGATGACCGCCCACGCCACGACCCACCGCACGTGCCGCACCTGTGCCTGTGCGGCAACGGACTCACGTCCCTGCACCGCGAGGGCTGCTTCGAACTGCCGATCGAGGTGGACTCCGAGAAAGACCAGGGCCGCGGCCACCACGATCAGATACGTGGCCAGCAGCCGCCAGCGGATGTGCCGGAACATCGATTCCCTACCCCGAGAAACGGTAACCTACCCCGTGCACCGTCTGAATCCGCTTGGGACGGCTGGGGTCATCCTCGATCTTCTCACGCAGCCACCGGATATGCACATCCAGGGTCCGGGTGTCGCCGAAGAAGTCCTGTCCCCACACCTCATTGAGGAGGAAGTCGCGTCCCAGGACGCGCCCCGGGCGGCGGAGTAGGGCACGCAGCAACTCGAATTCTTTGGGCGACAGCACCGCCCCGCGGCCCGCGACGGTGACCTCCCTCCGGCCGATGTCCATCACGACGTCGCCGGATTCGAGCCGATCGCCTTCGGGCTGGTCCATCATCTGCGCCCGCCGCAACTGGGCCTTCACCCGCGCCACAAGCTCGCGGGGGCTAAAGGGCTTTGTCACGTAATCGTCCGCGCCGACCTCCAGGCCGACGACCGTGTCGACCTCCCCGGTCTTCGCCGTCAGCATGATCACGGGAACAGTAGACCAGGTGCGGATCTGACGGCAGACCTCCATGCCGTCGAGTCCCGGGAGCATGACATCGAGCACGATGAGGTCGGGCCGCTGCTCGCGCGCCGTGGCAACGGCCTGCGGTCCATCGCCGGCGCTGATGACCTCATAGCCATCCGCCTCCAACAATCTCGCCAGCGAGCGCACCATCGTCTCTTCGTCGTCGACAATCAAGATCTTCGACACATGACCCCCGGCGGTGTCCTCGGTCATCATCAAGGGTAGCGGGTCGGCCGGATTTCCGCCAGCGCAGGCGCCGGATCTCTCCGGATCTCTTAAGGATAGAGGCGCAGCAGCGCCTCGACCGCCGAGCCGGCGTGTGGCCCGGGAGGAACGGCCAGCCAGATGACGCGCGCGCCGGACTGGTAGTAGTAGTGGACTTGTCCGATGCCTTCCGTGACGAACACGGGGCGGCCTCCGACCTCCTGAGGACGGGGAGTACTGAAGACCTGCGTACCATTCGCCATGCGGCGATTCATCCTCCAGAACAAGCGCGAGGCGTCGAGCGCCGAAGAAGAGGCACTGATCCATACCGTGCTGCCGTCCCGATACCGGGCGACGGCGGCATCGACCACTTCGATAGTCTTGCCGTGGAGGCGGCTCACTTCTGCCAGCGCCGCGGGGCCGCGCAGGGAGGTGACGATGGGGGCGCCGGCCAGAGCCGCCGGCACCGGAAGCTCATTGAGACGCGGTCGCTCCCGAGGCGCACGACTGACGTTGGCGACGAGAACCACCACGATCACCGCGAACAATGCAACGAGCCCCGCGCCCGGGAGCGCATGGCCCAATCCGGGCTTTGGGCGCGACACCGCCCCGCGATCTCCTCTCCTCACCGTGTCTCGAGAAGGGGCAGTGAACTCACCGGGCCACCAGCCACAGAATCATCAGCGCAAAGGCGCTGAGAGCGAGGATGAGGGCGATGGTGAGAGGAACATCGCTGGCCCGCCCGGTGCCTGAGGGACTCGTCATCGGACGATGATCTTCCCGTCGTTGCCCCGGGGACGCGCCCTGGGCCGTCTCATTCGTCGATCTCGTTCATCAGCTGGGCGCGACGGGAGCGATACTCGACCTCCGGAATCTCGCCAGCTTCAAAGCGGTCATCGAGCGCGGCGATGGCCGCGACCAACTCTTCGCGCGTCAGGGTCGGGCGCCTGGGGCCCGCAGGCCGACGGCCCCGGCGCAGGAACGGGAAGACCAGGCCCGCCGTGATCAGTCCGGTGAACGCTGCGATCGCCGCGCGCCGCTGCGACGATCGTGGCACCGGTAGGCCGGAGAGTGCGAGCGCCACGTCCGTCCCGGCGCCCAGCGACGCACCGGAGAACCTCGCATACACACCTTGCTCGGTCTTCACATCGTCCTGGCGGGCCAGCGGAGACACCGCCAACTGCGCCGTAACATTGCCGAAAACCTCGAGACGTTCCGCAGGGTAGTCGAGTCGGCGGGTCAGAGCCAGCGACGCCCGCGCGACGGGGAGCGTGTAGCTGTAGGCAATCGAGCGCATCCCGGGTTCGACATCCATGGTGTCCACAAGCCCGGCATTGTTCGCCGTCACGCAGCACTCCATGAGCCCCTCCATATACTGCACGTTGGCGGCACCGGCCGGGAGGGCGAACCGGAGAGTCTCACGCTTCCCATCGGCGCGGGGCTCGCCGCCGATATACGTCCGGTCGGTCTTATTCGTGAAGACGAGGAGCTCGGCCACCTGCACCGCGCCGTCGCCGGGCTCGACAATGATGTGATGGACGTTGACCTTCAACACCGAAGGATCGCTGGTAGGTTCGTACACCCGCATGTGTACCTGACGGACGGACTGCCCCGGCTTGAGCGTGATTGCCGGCGTTTCGTACTCGCCGCCTTTGTAGGTGAGCTTGACAACGTACGATCGCTGCGGGTCGACCGGCACGGCAAAGCGGAAGCGTCCCCGTGCGTCGGCTGCGGCGTCCTTCGACTCCTGCTCCGCGCCGTTGACGAGCGCGGTGAGCTTGAGCGCTATCCCTGGGGCCGGGCGGGTCCCGCCGGTATGGTTCTCCACGATTCCGCTGATCGTCCCAATCGGGGGGGCGCCCGCTGCCGGTGAGGGGGGCGCGAACGCGACGATGAACGCGAGGGCGATCGTCGCGGGAGTACCCATCGCCCATGCCGCAGCGATCCTCTTCATGCTGGAACCTCCACGCCCGCCCCGCACGCCGGACAGAATCGGGCAGACTTCGGGAGCACGCCGCCGCAACTCGCGCAGAATCGCCGCCCACGCGCCGCCCGGATCTCGGCCTCGAGCTTGGCGATGAGGTCCTCCCGGTGAGATTGCGCGTCGGGCAGGGCTGCTGGGCGCTCCAGGGCATCGATCGCCTTCGCGTCATACCGAGCCCGCAATGCCCGATAGTCGTCCTCATCGATCTTCCCCGTCTCGTAGTCGAACTCGAGCTCCTTGATCGCCGTCAGCGCCAGCCGGGTCCGCGCCGCAGCGGGCGGGGCAGCAGCCCTGGTGGGGGCCGGCTCCGATCGTCGGATGAGCGGATACATGATGATCGCGGCGACCGCGCCGATGATGATGAACATGGTTGCCAGCTCCATGGACGTCTCCTAGTCCTGGAATGCCCGGAGCTCGCGCTCGAGCCGGTTCCGCTGCTCCGGCGAAAGATCGGACTCGGCCGCTGGAACAACCGGGCGGGGACGCCGCACCCAGCTGAGCCCGAGCCCGAGGATCAGCGCCGCGCCCGCGGCGATCGCCCCGTACGGTCCCCACCAGGCCAGCAGGTTGAAGCCCCGCCGTGTCGGCGCGCCGAGGATCACCTCGCCGTAGGTCGCGACCAGCGCGGCCGTGATTTGTTCGGGCGACCGCCCCTGTCGCTCCATCGCGGCGATCTCTCCGAGGACCTGATCCCTTGGCCCGCAGCTCGCGTGCGTACACGAGGCCAGCGTGAGCCCGCATCCGCACTGACACATGAATGCCGACGCGAGCCCGCGATCTCCGGCGTGCGCGTGTGGCGCGGCGGTCAGCCCGAGGTACACGATGGCAAGGACCAGCAGCGCCGGGATCCGCATCATGGGGCCTCCACGAGGTAGCGGCTGCGATTGCGCAGGGCCTCGCCGCGCTCGGGCCAGAAGGCGATGACCGTGCCCAGCGACAGCACGACGGAGCCGACCCACATCCACATCATCAAGGGATTGATGATGATGCGGAAGTTGGCCGTCCCATCCTGCCCCAGCCCGGCGAGGATGATATAGAGGTCTTCCTTCCACGTGCTGCGGATGGCCACTTCGGTCATCGGCTGTTCCCGGTGCGTGTTGTGGAAGTTGCGCTGCGGGTTCAGCACGGCAATCCGGTCGCCGCCGTTGAAGACGGTCAGCGTGGCCGCCGTGACCTGCGCGCTCTTGGTTGGATACTGGTTGGCCCCTTCATAGCGCAGCGTGTACTGTTTCATCGCGGTCGACTGCCCCTTCTTGAGCACTGCCTCCCGCTCACTGCTGAACGCACTTCCCGCCATCCCGGCGAAGAGCAGGATGACCCCGATGTGCACGAGGTAGCCGCCGTAGCGCCTGTGGTTGCGCGCGATGAGATGGGCGAACGCCAGGGGATAGGTCTCGCCGTGGCTCCGCCGCACCATCGCCCCGCGGTGGAAGTCCTGCAGGATCGAGGCCGCGGTGAAGATCGAGAGGGTGAAGGCCACCAGGGCGATGGGACTGGTCAGTCCGAGCGCAGCCATGAGTGCGGCTCCGATGAGCGTGATCCCCGCGGGGAGGAGGACGTTCCGACTCAGGCTGCGCGAGGATGCCTTCCGCCAGGCGAGCAGCGGGCAGAGGCCCATGAGAAGCAACAGGGCCAGGCCGATCGGGACGTTCACCTGATTGAAGAACGGCGGGCCGACGCTGATCTTCACCCCGCGGACGGCCTCACTGAGCAGAGGGAACACGGTACCGAGAAACACGGAAAACGCCGCGCCGACGAGGACGAGGTTGTTGAACAGAAAGCTCGACTCACGGGACACGAGCGAATCCAGCTCGGCGGCGGAGCGCAGGGATGGGAGCCGGACGAACAGGAGCACGAAGGAGACGATGAGGCTGAGCAAGATGAAGCCGAAGAACAGCGGGCCCATCGAGCTGAGCGCAAAGGAGTGCACCGAGCTCAGCACGCCGCTGCGGGTGAGGAATGTCCCGAAGATCGACAGGGCAAAGGTGAAGATGATCAAGACCAGGTTCCAGACTTTCAGCATGTCGCGCTTTTCCTGGATCATCACGGAGTGGAGGAACGCGGTGGCCGTGAGCCAGGGCATGAGTGAGGCATTCTCTACGGGATCCCACGCCCAATAACCGCCCCACCCCAGCTCGACATACGCCCACTGCATGCCGAAGATGATCCCCCAGGTGAGGAAGAACCAGGCCATTAACGTCCAGCGGCGCGTGGCGCGGATCCACTCGTCGTCCAACCGCCTGGTCGCCATCGCGGCGATGGCAAAAGCGAACGGGATGGTGAACCCAACGTAGCCCAAGTACTGCGTCGGCGGGTGGAAGAACATCCCCGGGTTCTGGAGCAGGGGGTTGAGGCCGGACCCGTCGGCCGGCGTGAACGGGACCCGAGCGAACGGGCTGGTCACGAACGTCAGCAGCATCGTGAAGAACGCCGCGGTGCCCATCAGCGTCGCGTTGACGTACGGCATGAGCTCCTGGTAGACGGACTGGCGCCAGACGACCAGCACGGCGAAGCCGGTGAGGAGCCAGGCCCAGAACAGCAGCGACCCGGCCTGTCCCGCCCAGAAGGCGGACAGCGTGTACCAGAAGCCCAGGTCCTTGCTCGTGTAGCTGGCGACGTACGCGTTGCCGAAGTCTCGGGCAAGCAGCGCCTGGAGCAAGGCGGCCGAGGCAATTGTCACGAGGAGGAAGTTCGCATAGACTGCGGCCGATCCGCTGCGCACGAGCTGCTGGCGCCCGAGGGCCTTCCCGAGCAGCGGCGCGGCGAGACCATAGAGCGATACGATGAACGCCATCCCGATGGCCAGGTTCCCGATTTCACCCATCACGGCTCCTCCACGGCAGAGGACGGACCGGGAGCCGACGCCCCCTGCTCCTCCACCTTGGCCTCGAATTTTGATGGACACTTGGCGAAGAGCCGCACAGCGACGAAGGTCGCGCCGTCGTAGCGCCCTTCGACCACCACGTCTGCTCCCGGTTTGAACGCGTCGGGGACAACGCCGTTGTAGAGCACGGGAACCGTGTGCGTGCCTTCAGCGACGGTGAACAGGAGGCGCCCGGCAACCTGATCCCACTCCAATCCGCTCACCGCCACCTTTCCGCCGAGACGGATGGCGGCATCACCGATCGTGCCGACCCGGTCGTGCAGTTCGCTCACCGTCATGTAGTAGGCGAAACTGCTGCGCGCCCCGCTGTATGCCAGGTAGCCGCCGGCCAAGACGAAGACGGCGACGGCGATGAGCAGCTTGCGGCGGGTCCGGTTCATTGCTCTGCCCTCTCCCTCAGCCACGGTGCCAGCACAGGCATCGTGATGATCCAGGCCAGGATGAATACCCAGGCTCCGCCGCCGTAGCGGGCCACACCAACCTGCCCCAAGGTCCCTGCTGCGGCCATGAACACCGCGGCCGCGGCCGCGGCGATCCCCAGACCCAGCAGGCCGGCCCGCTGCACCGCGTTCGACGGTGTTCGCATCTCAGCTCCTCCTTCAGGATGCTCCGCCGGGAGCCGGAGTAAGGGCACGGCGGGGAGGGAGGTTGCCCGCCCCTCGCCGCAGCCTTGGGATGAAGCGCTTCAGGAGCGTCGTGTTCAACGTGACGGTGAGAGAACTGATCGCCATCAGGAAGGCGGCCAGCTCCGGGCTCACCACCTGAAGCGTCCACGGATAGAGCAGGCCCGCCGCGAAGGGGATCGTCACCGTGTTGTAGGCGAACGCCCAGAAGAGGTTCTGGCGCACCTTTCCCATCGTGGCTTTGGCGACCTCGATGGCGCTGACGACATCGCGCAGATCATCCTTGATGAGGACGACGTGGCCCGTCTCCTTCGCGACATCCGTCCCGGTGCCGATGGCCATGCCGACGTCGGCCTGCGCCAGCGCCGGGGCGTCGTTGATGCCATCGCCGACCATCGCCACGCGGCGGCCCTGGTCCTGGAGGGCCTTCACTTCCCGCGCCTTGTCCTCCGGCAGCACCTCGGCCAGCACGCGGTCGATCCTAAGATGCCGGCTGATCGCCTCCGCGGTGCGGCGATTGTCGCCGGTGATCATCGCGACCTCGAGACCCAACTGGTGCAGGATGCGGATGGCTTCGGCGGAGTGCTCCTTCAACGTGTCCGCAACGGCGATGAGGCCGGCGGGACGCCCATCCGCGGCGACGAACATCACCGTCTTGCCATCGTGCTCCAGCGCCGCCGCTTCCTCTTCCGTGGCGGAGAGATTGATGCCGCGCTCCTGCATCAAGCGCCGGTTCCCGAGCAATATCACGCGGCCGTCCGCCTGAGCCTCAACGCCATGGCCGGGAATGGCGGCAAAACCCGCCGCCTGGCCGGCAGGCACGGTGAGGCCGCGGTCCCGCGCCCCCCGGACGATGGCCTCACCGAGCGGGTGCTCTGAGTTCGCCTCGACTGAGGCGGCCAATGTCAGCAGGCTGGATTCGGACCACCCGGCCGCGGGCCGCAGGTCGGTGACCGAGGGTTCGCCTCGCGTGAGGGTCCCTGTCTTGTCGAACACGATGGTCGTCAGCTTGCTGGCGCTCTCGATGGCGTCCGCGCCTTTGAAGAGGATGCCGTGCTCCGCGGCCTTTCCAGTCCCCGCCATCATCGCACTCGGCGTCGCCATCCCCACCGCGCAGGGACACGAGATCACCAGGACGGCCACCGAGATGAGCAGGGAGAATCCGAAGACGCCGATCTCGCCCAGGCCATAGGGCGTGAGCGTGAGGCGCGTGGCCGGATCGAAGAAGCGCGCATACCCTGCGAAGAACCAGAAGAGAAACACCGACAGTGAGAGAACGTGCACCCAGAAGATGAACTTGCCCGCCACGAGATCGGCGAGTTTCTGAATGGGAGCCTTACTGGCCTGCGCGTCTTCGACGAGCTTGATGATCTGCGCCAGGGCGGTGTCCCGCCCGACCTTCGTGGCCTCGAACTGGAAGGCGCCGGTCCGATTGAGCGTGCCGCCGATCACCTGATCGCCGGTCCGCTTCTCCACCGGCATCGACTCGCCGGTGAGCATCGACTGATCGACGGCAGAGTAGCCTTGTGTGAGCGTGCCGTCGACCGGGATCTGCTCGCCGGGGCGGACAAACACGAGCTCGCCCACCTCGACCTCGTCGGCCGGAATCTCCACCTCCGCTCCCTCACGCCACACCCGGGCGACCTTCGGCTGCAGCCGCATGAGCTTACGGATGGCTTCTGAGGCCCGCCCGCGCGTGAGCGCCTCGAGATACCGGCCCAGGATGATGAAGGCCGTGAGCAGCGCCGCGGCTTCGTAGAACGTCGCCTCGGGCCCGCCGAAGCCGGCGTCCGGCCAGAACGTATTGATCACGGCGATGAGATACGCGGCGCCGATCCCCGTCGCGTACAGTAGGTTCATGTCGGTGACGCCGTGGCGCAACCCGCGGAAGCTGTTCACGAAGAACTGCGATCCCGGTCCGAGCACGATCGGCGTGGTGAGCGCAAAGAGGAAGAACCGGTGGCCCATCCAGGCCGGGATGAACTTGGGGAAGATCCAGACCTCCTGGAACGTCCCCGCCATGACGATCATCGCCAGCGGCCAGGCCACCAGCATCCAAGTCGCCTGCCGCCGGATCTCGCGCCGCCGGGCGTCCCGCTCGCGGTCCAGGGCTGCCGTACCTTCGAGCCTCTCCGCTGCCTCA
>DATDEG010000243.1:0-12703 GCA_036523465.1 bacterium | reverse complement strand
TCGATGCCGCGGGGGATCCGCTACGGCTGGGCATCGCGGCACGACCGTTCATGGTGAAGGCGAACCACCTCGAGCTGAGCGAGAGCACCGGCCGCGCACTGTCGTCCGTGAAAGACGTCGCGCAGGCCGGCCGGGAGATCGCGCGGTCGGCGGCCACCCGCCTCCTGATCACGCTCGGCGGAGCGGGCGCCGTCCTGGCGACCGCCGACGGGTGCTGGCAGCTGACCCCCCCGGAGGTCGACCGGGTGAGTACGATCGGCGCCGGGGACAGCCTCACGGCCGGGCTGGCGGCCGGCCTCATGCAGGGGTCGCCGCTCCTCGATGCGGTGCGCCTCGGCATCGCCGCGGCCGCGGACGATGTCACCACCTTGCTGCCCGGGACCATTGAGGCAGAGCGGGTGCAGGAACTTACCGCGCAGGTGCGTGTGGAGAACGCGTAGTAGTAACGAGGTGAATCCCATTCCCTCAAGGAGGCGAGCGATGCTGCGGCACATACGCGGGCTCACGATGCTGAGCCTGCTGCTTATCTCGGTCATGGTGATCCCCGCGGGCTGGGCCTTAGCCGCTCCCACGGCCAAGCTGGAGATCTTCAGCTGGTGGACCGCGGGCGGCGAAGCCGAGGGGCTTGCGGGGATGTTCACCGTCTACAAGAAGCTTTATCCGAACGTCGAGATCGTCAACGCGACGGTCGCCGGCGGCGCCGGGACCAATGCCAAGGCGGTTCTGGCGACGCGCCTGACCGGTGGCGATCCGCCCGACTCATTCCAGGTGCACGCCGGTCTCGAGGTTCAGAAGTACGATCCTGCGAAGTACCTCGACCCCCTGGACAGCCTCTTCACATCGGCGGGCTGGGACAAAGCCTTTCCGAGCGGCCTGCTGACCCTGCTCCGCTACCAGGGTCATTACTGGTCGGTGCCGGTGAACATCCACCGGGCCAACGTGATGTGGTACAGCAAGAAGGTGTTTGCGGACAACAAGCTGACCCCGCCGAAGACCTTCGACGAGTGGTTCAAGGCCGCCGACGCCCTCAAGGCGAAGGGGATCGTGCCTTTCGTGCTCGGCGACAAGGAAGGCTGGGAAGCCGGGCACGCCTTTGAAGCGGTGCTGATCGGCACGCTCGGCGCGGACGGGTACCGGGGGCTGTGGACCGGGAAGACGGCCTGGACCGACGCCAAGGTGACCCAGGCTCTCAATACGTTTAAGCGGATGATCACCTACACCAACTCGGACCACGCGGCGTTGACCTGGGATGGAGCCGGCCAGTACCTCATCGACAACAAGGGCGCCATGCAGATCATGGGCGACTGGCAGAACGGGTGGTTCCAGTCGAAGAACTACACGGGCTACGGCTGGGCCGCGCCTCCTGGAAACGCGGGAGTCTTCGATGCGCTCTCGGACAGCTTCTCGCTACCGAAAGGCGCCAAGAACCGCGACAACGCGATGAACTGGCTGAAGGTGGCCGGTTCGAAGGAAGGGCAGGAAGCCTTCAACCCCAAGAAGGGCTCGATCTGCGCCCGCACCGACTGCAACCAGTCGCTGTTCAACGCGTATCTGCAATCCGCGGCGCAGGACTGGAAATCCAACGCGCTCGTCCCGAGCGTCATCCACGGCGCCGCGGCGTTCGAGAGCTGGGCCACGAAGTACAAGGACGCGCTGGCGCTGTTCGTGACCAGCGGAGATGTGGCTAAGACCCAGGCCGCGCTGCAGCAGGCGTGCAAGGACGCCGGCGTCTGCAAGTAACCTTGAGCAACTGAAAGGACGAGGAGCGTCGCCGCGAGGCAGTCCGATCCCGGGCTGCCTCGCGGCATACGTGAGCGGACATCGGAAGGTGAGACGATGACACCGAATGCGGCGACGGTCCGGGTGGCACGCCCGACGGCGGCGCACGCCGTGCGACGCGGAGGCCGGGGGCCGAGCGCGGACCGTGTCATCTCCGTCCTGATCATCGCCCCGTCCCTCGTACTCATCGCGGTCTTCGTCTATGGCTTCATCGGCTTCACGGCGTTCGCGTCGTTGACCAAATGGAACAATCTGGCGCCGGACTTCAGTTGGGTCGGGCTGCAGAATTACGTGCGGTTGTTCTCCACCACCCGGTTCCAGATCGATCTGCGCAACACAGTCACGTTCACGACGCTCTTCCTCGTGGTCTGCCTGTCGCTCGGCTTTCTCCTGGCGGTCCTCCTCGATCAGCGAATCCGCGGGGAGGGGCTCTTCCGCAGCGTGTTTCTCTTCCCCCTGGCGCTCTCGTTCATCGTCACCGGGGTAGTCTGGCGCTGGATGCTCAACCCAGGCAGCCTGCAGCTGGGCAGCACCGGGGTGAACCTGCTCTTCGAGAAGGTCGGCCTCGGCTTCCTGAAGAGCGGCTGGTACACGGACCCAAGGATCGGCATCAAGGCCGTGGTCATCGCGGCCACCTGGCAGATGTCGGGCTACATCATGGCGATGTACCTCGCCGGTCTGCGAGGCATCCCGGAGGAACTGCGCGAAGCCGCCCTGGTGGACGGCGCCACCAGTGTCCAGGTCTACCGCCACATCATCGTGCCGCTGCTCAACCCCATCACGCTGGGAGCGATGATCATCCTCGGCCACATCTCGCTGAAGATTTTCGACCTGGTGGTGGCGATGACGGGACCCGGACCGGGCTTTTCCTCGGATGTGCCGGCCTTCTTCATGTTCGACACAACGTTCCGCGGGAACAACTTTGCGCAGGGCGCGGGCATCGCATTCATCCTGCTGATCATGGTAGCCGTGCTGATCGTTCCCTACCTCGTCTACAGCCTGCGCACGGAGGCGCAGCGATGACGCCTGCCGTCGAGGTCTACAGGCGGCCCCGCCCCCTTTCCTGGCTCCGGCCGGTGATGTACGCGCTGCTGATCGGGCTGGCGGTCCTCTACCTGCTGCCTGTCTACGTGCTCGTGGTGACGAGCATGAAGAGTTTCGCGGAAGTCAATCTCTACCGGATGTGGGATTGGCCCGCGCGGTTCTCGGTAGACAGCTTCGTCCGCGCCTGGGCCGGGAGTGAGACCCAGGGCTTCCGGGGGTTGAACCACAACTTCTGGAACAGCGTGCGGCTGGCGATCCCTGCCACAGTGCTATCCGCCTTCCTCGGGTCATTGAATGGCTATGTGCTCTCCAAGTGGAAGTTCCGCGCGGCCGACGCGCTGTTCGCCCTCCTCCTGTTCGGGATGTTCATCCCCTACCAGAGCATCCTCATCCCGCTGGTGCAGGTGCTGCGCCGGATCGGCCTGTACGGGTCCATCCCGGGCTTAGTCTTCACCCACGTCGTATACGGCATTCCGATCACGACGCTCATCTTCCGGAACTACTACGCGACGGTGCCCGGAGAGTTGGTGGAGGCGGCGAAGATCGACGGGGCCGGCATCCTCGGCATCTACCGCTATGTGGTCTTCCCGATCTCGCTGCCGGCGTTTGCCGTCGTCATGATCTGGCAGTTCACGTCGATCTGGAACGACTTCCTCTTCGGGGTGATCATCACGCCGCGTCCCGCCGTGCAGCCGATCATGGTGGCCCTCAACAACCTGGCCGGCAGCTACATCGTGGAATGGAACGTCCAGATGGCCGGCGCGCTGCTGGCGGCGCTGCCCACGGTGTTGGTGTACGTCGTGCTCGGGCGCTACTTCATGCGGGGCTTACTGGCGGGATCGCTGAAGGGCTAGCTCGCGGAGGGGGGAGCCCGAGGGGGGAACGGCGCGCGTCCGTCCCCCCTCGGGTTCCAGAAGCTTCAGGGATGATTCCGCGCCGTCTACCTCAGCGCATCCCTGTGAGGATCTCGAAGACCAGATGATCGAGCCGCTCGTAGAGGAACGTGCGGCGCGGTCCGTTCGTCTGCTCGAGCTCGCGGAGCACAGCCTGCACCTCGGGATCCCGGGTGAACTCGGCGGCCTTTTCCGCGAGGATCTCGTAGGCACGGATGCAACCGGCGACGAAATCCCAGATCCCCCGCTCGTCCGTCGTGCGGAGGGGGCGGGCGTCGAACGACCGCACCCCGTCCCAGCGCGCCTCTTCCAGCACCTTCACCACGAAGAACGCGTCCTTGATGCCGGCCGACCCGAACCGGAGGTCCTGATCGAAGCGGAGCGGACGCTGGGCGTTGAGGTGGATGCCGAACAGCTTGCCGGCCGACAGCGCATGCGCGGCCTCGTGGGCAGGGTTGAGCCCGGCCATCGCGGCGTGGGCGAGCTCGAGGACCACGCCGATGCGGTCGGGGCGGGCCAGCGTCGCGATGAAGCCGAGGGCATGACCGACCGTCGGCAGATAGAGGTCTCCGCGGGGCTCGTTGGGCTTGGGCTCGATGGACAGCCGCATCGCGTAGCCGTGCCGGCTGATGTGGTCGCTCAGCTCATTGAATCCATCCCGCAGCCACTGCAGCGCGTCAAGCGGAGACCGCGCGGCGTCCACCTCCACGCCGTCACGGCCTCCCCAGATGTTGAACAGCGGCGCGCCGAGCTCCGCCCCGACGTCGATCGCCGCCGCGTAGCGCGCCACGGCCTGCCCTCGGACCGCCGGATCGCTCGCCGCCATACCGCCGTCGGCGAACAGCGGGTCCGAGAAGACGTCCGATCCACAGGCCGCGCAGGCGATCCCGGTATCGCTCATGCGCCGCTGGGCCTCTCGGATCAGGCGGTCGCGCTCCCCGGCCGATGAACCCGGGGGAATCAGATCCTCGGCATGCAGCTCGAACGCCTGCACCCCATGCGCGGCCAGCCCGCTGATCGCCCCGAGCGCGTCCAGCGGGTTGCGGGTCGGCCGTCCGAAGGGATCGGCCCCGGCGTGCATGAGGGTCCACAGTCCAAAACCGAATCTGCGGCTCATGTGTACGCTCCTTCTGAGCCGCGGCGGACCAGCCCTCCAACCGGAGGACGGAGAGGGAGGACGGTCCGGCTCCGGAGAGAAGGGCTCGGGCGATGGAACCGATGGAGACGGTGATGCGGTCGTTCGCGATGCGGTTCGGTCGCGCGGCATCGATCGTGGTCCGCGCACCGGGCCGCGTCAACCTCATCGGCGAGCACACGGACTACAACGACGGGCTGGTCCTTCCGGCCGCCGTGGCGCGGTATGTGACGATCGCCGCGGCGCCCAACGCGTCAGGTGTCATCCGGCTGCGCTCATCATTCTACGATGCGCCCGCGGAGTTCCCGGCGGAAGCGCCGGCGTCCTCGTCGCTGCCGCCTTGGGCGCGCTACCCACAGGGGGTCGCCGTCGCCCTGTCTGCCCGAGGAGTCATGCTGCGCGGACTGGATCTGACGATCGGCGGTGACCTCCCGATCGGGGCCGGACTGAGCTCATCGGCCGCACTCGAGGTTGCGTCGGCTCTGGTCTTCGAGCACGGCGCTGGGGCAGCGCTCTCCCCGCGGGAGCGGGCTCTTGTCTGCCATGAGGCCGAGGTGTCGTTCGTCGGTGTTCCCTCTGGGATCATGGATCAGTTCGCCAGCAGCCTGGCCCGTGCCGGGCACGCGCTCTTCCTCGACTGCCGGACTTTGGAGACCCATCACATCCCATTGCCGGGAGGAGTCGTTATCGCGGTGTGCGATACTGTGATGCGGCGTGCCATCGGCCATTCCGCCTACGCGGATCGTCGCCGCGAGTGCGCGGAGGCGCTTCAGTGGCTGCGGGTACACGACCGGCCCCTGGCATCGCTGCGCGACCTGACGGTGGACGACCTGGCGAATGCCGGCGACATGCCCGAGCCATATGTACGGCGGGTCCGCCACGTCGTCACCGAGAACGCACGAGTGATCGAGAGCGCCCGGGCCCTGGAAGGTGGGGACCTCGCCGCCCTGCGGGAGATTTTCGCGGCGTCACACCGCAGCCTCCGTGACGACTACGAGGTCAGTAGCCGCGAGCTCGACGCCATGGTGGAGGCGGCGGTCGAAGCTCCGGGATGCCTGGCGGCGCGCATGACGGGGGCCGGATTCGGGGGCGCGGTCGTTGCCCTGGTCAGCCGGGGAAACGAAGAACCGTTCTTCGCCGAGACGGCGCGCGGCTACCGCCGGCGCACAGGTCGGGAAGGGACGTTCTTCGTCTCAGATGCGGCCGAAGGCGCCCGCCCGTGATGGTGGCGGCAGGCCATTGACCCCGGCCGGCCGCGCCGCGAACCCGCGCGGTGTCAACCCGTCACGCGGTCAACGGTCAGGGATCCTTGCTAGGCCTGTCAACGTCGCTGACGTTCGACTCCCGGCATGTCGCCTGCACAAACGCAGGCGTGGCGGAAAGCGTGAACGACCGCAAGGACGGCACCAGGTTCTGACCGATGTAGATCAGCCAGGGCAGGATCCCCCCGGTCACGGGCACGCCATTCACGCCGAGGTTGAACGTGACCAATCCTCCCGTGGTCCGAAAGTCGAAGCCGCCGATTCCGGGCCTCACGGGGATGGAGAAGTACGCACGGTCAGACCCGGAGAAGGACAACGCGCTGGCGACGGTCTGGCTCGACGGGCAGAGGCCGCTGAAGAGGCCGTTGGTTGTGACGATTCCGGACAGGGTCACCGGGATCGGCGTGCTCCACCGGACGTGCCACCCCGTCTGGTCCACCCACACGTAGTACGACGGCTGACCGCGTACGGCGATCTGCGGCTGCCCATATGGATTGAAGCCTTGCCCGAAGGCCGGGCCGGCGAGCGGGATGATGAGGCCTACCAGCAGGACAAAGGCGATGCGCCGCCCCCGCGCGTTGCTCATCGTTTTCCTCCCCACAAAAAGATCTCTCTTCTATTCTCCTACGCAGGAGGGAGACTGTCGAGTTCACTGCCCTTAGTCCCGCAGGGGCACGACCGGGTCAGGCTGCTCGCCCCGCTGCACGCGGACGATCGCGGCGGGAAGACGGTGCGCCACCTCTGAGGCGAGAATGCCGACGGCACCGCGCTCGTCCGCGATGAGGTCGGCGGCAAGTCCATGAAGATAGGCGGCCGTCCAGGCCGCGTCCAGTGCGGAAAGTCCTTGACCGATCAGGGACGCGATCATGCCGGTCAGCACGTCGCCCATCCCTCCGCTGGCCATCCCGGGATTCCCCGTCGGTACGATGAGCGCGTCGCCGCCGGGATCGGCGACGATCGTCCGCGCGCCTTTCAAGACAACCACACAGCCGAAGCGCGACGCGGCTCCGCGGGCTGAAGCCAAGCGGTCGGACTGAACATCATGGGGGGTGGAGCTCACCAGCCGCGCCAGTTCCCCGGGATGCGGAGTAATCACCACCGGACCGGCGGCCTGCCCCAACACGCCGGGTGACGGGGCGAGAACGTTCAGCGCGTCGGCATCGACGACGAGCGGACGGCCCTCGCGGAGCAACCCCTCGACGATCGCCCGCACGCCATCCGATACGCCGAGGCCCGGTCCCACCGCGACGGCATCGGCGGCGGCAGCGGCGCTTTGGACGGCATCCCACGCCGAGGCGGCCATCTGTCCGCCGTCGTCGTCGACCGGACGGGGCATCGCTTCGGCCACGAGGCCGGCGATGATCGGGTAGACGGCCTCGGGGACACAGAGCGAGACCAACCCCGCGCCGCTGCGCAGCGCGCCCAGGGCCGCGAGTGCGGCGGCACCGGTGAACCCCAGCGATCCGGCCACCACAAGCGTGCGGCCGTACGTGCCCTTGTGCGAGTCAGGCAATCGCGCAGGCAGCCGCGCGCGGACCATCTCAGGCATGACGAGCTGTGTCCGAACGGAGGGATCGTCGGCCAATGCCGGCGGATACCCGATGTCGGCCATGTAGAGCGTTCCAGCCAGCTCCGCGCCAGGATACACCAGCAACCCGACTTTCGGGAGACCCAACGTCACCGTCGCGACCGCGCGGATGGCCGGGCCCTCAGGCTGGCCTGTGTCCGCATTGAGTCCTGAGGGGATGTCCACCGCCAGAATCGGAACATGCGAGGCGTTCGCGGCTTCGATGAGCGTTCGGGCAGTGCCGCGGGCCGGTCCATGAAACCCGGTCCCGAAGAGCGCGTCGATGATGAGATCGAAAGAGGCCAGCGCGACCTCCGATGCGTCGCTCAGCTCAACACCGGCGGCGCGGGCGTCGGCCAGCATCCGTCCTGCTTCCCCGGTGTATTCCTCGGCCGGAGCGAGGAGGACCGCGGTCACCGGACGCCCACGACCCCGGAGGATCCGGCCGGCGACGAAACCGTCGCCTCCGTTGTTGCCCTTCCCCGCCAGCACGGCGACGCGGCCGGTGCGGGGGCCGAGCAGGATATACGTGGCTTCGGCGACACGGGCGCCCGCCCGTTCCATCAAGCTCGTCAGGAGGATGCCGTAGGTCTGGGTGGCCGTGCGGTCGAGGGCGGCGATCTCAGACGATGTGGGGACCCGCATCACGTGTCGTCCCTTCTGGCGCGCAGGGTGCCATCTCCTGCTTGTCCCCCGCGCCCACAGTATCCACAGGACGTGAACGACAGTTCTGAATTGACCGGGCGCAGCGCTGCATGGTACCTTGCATGCCAAGAGGGGCGCAAGCCTAGCGGCGAAGTAGCCGACTCAAACGCCGGGGCACGTGGACTCCGAGAGCTCGCGGGTATACTTCGGAGGTAACTCCGGAGAATAGCCAGCAGGCGGTAGGAACCGGCGGCGCGGCAGAAGACGGTAAAAAGCCGAGAGGTAAGCGCTCCTCTTCCTTTGTGCATGACTGTCCGCCCGAGCCGGGACTCCCCCGGCTCGCCGCGCTTCCTAGCCCGCCGGCTTGACCTCCACCTTCGCCAGGTCCTCGATCAGCGTGACGAGACCGGAGTGATCGTAGTCCTCGCGTCCCAAACCCCGCAGCGCCGTGAACGCCTCCTGGACCGACGCCGTCGCGGGCAGAGGCACGCCTAACGCCTTCCCCGTGGACAGAGCGATGTTCAGGTCCTTCTGGTGCAGGCGCACTTTGAAGCCCGGTTTGAAGTTGCGATCCAACATCCGCTGACCGTGCAGCTCGAGGATGCGGCTCTGCGCGAACCCGCCCAACAGGGCTTGGCGGACTTTCGCCGGATCCACACCGGCCTTCGCGGCCAGCACGAGCGCCTCGCCGACCGCTTGGATCGTCACCGCGACCACGATCTGATTCGCGGCTTTGGTCACCTGCCCGGCCCCGTGGGCGCCCATGTGCACGATGTTCTTGCCCATGGCCTGAAAGATGGGGAGGACACGGTCGAAGATATCTTTCGGCCCCCCGACCATGATGGAGAGCGTCGCCTCGATGGCGCCCTTCTCCCCGCCGCTCACCGGCGCGTCCAGCATCTGGCAGTCCTTGGCTTCAACCAGCGGGGCCAGCTCGCGGGTGACGATGGGCGAGATCGTGCTCATGTCAACGTAGATCGTGCCCGGCCGAAGTCCTTCGAGGACGCCGTCTTTGCCAAGCACCACGGCCTGCACGTCCGGAGAATCGGGCAGCATGGTGATGACCACGTCGGATCGCTGCGCCACGTCTTGCGCCGATGATCCTTCCGTGGCGCCGGCGGCAACGAGCTCGTCGATGGGAGCCCGCACGCGATCGTAGACGACCAACGGATACCCGGCCTTGAGCAGGTTGTGTCCCATGGGCCGGCCCATGATGCCCGTCCCGATGAGTCCGATCCGTGTCTGTGGCACTGCTATTCCTCCTTCACCTAGTGGAGTCTGCGATGGAAACCGCGACTCGGCCCTCGTTCCAATTCTAGCTGCTCTCGATCACCCGCCGCGCCAGCAGCGGGTCGTCTGCGACGAGGCCGTGGACGCCGTGCTGCAGCACGATCCGCGCCTCATCCTCACTGCGGACCGTCCAGGGGATGATCTGGAGCCCGCGCGCGCGGCAGACCGCCGCCAACTCCGCGGACAACGCCCGGACGTGGGGGAGATAGACGTCCACGCCGAGGTCCGTCGCGCGGGAGACATCGGGCCACTGCTGCAGGAGACCTACGGCCACCCCCGCATCCAGCGCACGGATCTCGACGACCGCGTCTTCGAGAAACGAGGTGACCAGAGCATCAGACGCCATCTCCGCCCGGGTCAGCTGTTCAACGACGCGCGCCTCGATCCCGGTCACCTTGAGCTCGATGTCCACCAGGAGGCGCCCGCGGACGGCATCCAGGACCTCTTCGAGCATCGGGACGCGCTCGCCGCGGAAGGCCGGTCCGCGGCGTCCACCGGCGTCGGCGCGACGGACCTCCTCGAGGCTCAGTGCCTGAACCTCGCCGCCGCGGTCGGTCGTGCGCTCCAGGGACGCGTCATGGATGACCACCAGGTGCCCGTCGGCGGTACTCCGGACGTCGAACTCGATCGCATCGGCTCCCTGCTCGGTGGCCAGGCGGAACGCGGCGAGTGTGTTCTCCGGGGCGTACGCGTTCGCGCCGCGATGCGCGACAACCAGCGTCGGTCCTTCACGCAGCCAGCGGTTGGCCGTCATCGCGCCTGTCGCGCTCCGGGGTAAACCAGGGCGGGCAACTGCGCCGCCGTATCCGTCGTGATCTGCGTCGCCCCCGCGGTCAAGGCGACGGCGAGGAGCGCGGCAGCATCGGGCTGGTCCGCGTTGATCGTCCACACGTCCACGCCGACATCGCCGCAGGCGCGCCGGACGATCTCGACGGGGTTCACGCCGTGCCGGACCGCCCGCGCCACGAATTCCTTGCGCAGATAGACCTCCACGGCGCCCGGGACGAGTCCACAGAGAGTCGTGATCCGATCGATGAGGTATGTCTGAACATTCCACGGGCTGTGCACCCAGCCCAGCGGGTGGTCGTCGAGGTAGCCGAAGACGTTCGCGCGGGAGGGGAGCCGCGGGAGTTCATCGATAACCGGCGCGTCCAGGTAGATGAAGAAGTCGAGGCCGACCTGCAGCGTCGGATCGATGCGGCGGAACAGGCGGAGATTCCAGTCGCCGAGTGTTCCCACGACGACGCGCAGCCGGGCATTGTCGCGGAGCGGCGCGATCGCCCGCAGCAGGCGTTCGGCATCCGCGGGGCTGAACGGATCGGTGTCCTTGACGTCGACTTGCACCTTCACCGGGGGGCCGGTGTAGCGATGCAGGACGTCGGTGACTTCCGAGAGCAGCGTGAGGGGGACATCGGTCCCGCGATGGCAGAGCGTCTTCACCGTCGCGGCGGTGTGACCCGCCGCTGCCCCCATACCTGTCGACTCGCGGTCGAGGTGCGCGTCGTGGAGCAGCACGTAGTCGCCGCCGGAGAGCGCGCGGACGTCGAACTCGATGACCTGGGCGCCGCCGGCGATGATCTCGTGGAGTCCCCGCAGGCTGTTCGGCGGATGCGCCCTGAGCCCGGAGAGCAGCCGGTGGTACTTCAGCGACACGCTGCGGCCGTCGTGATCGAGCCCTGCGGGGAGTGCGGCCGGGATCATGATGCGCGGTCTCCGCCGGCGTCGAAGAGATGCAACCGCTCCGGACGGTAGCCGATGTGGATCTGCGCGCCAGGCGCCGGTCGCTCGTGCTCGCCGACGAGCAGCTTCATGGTTGCGCCGTCGACTGCGGCGGTGATCAGGGCCTCACGGCCGAGCGGTTCGACGACCAGCACGCGCGCGCGGATGTCGCCGCTGAGGCGGAAGTCCTCCGGCCGGATCCCGAGTGTCCCCTCCCCCCGCACAGCGGTGGACGGCACCGGAAACCGCGCCGGTCCCGTCACGAAGACTCCATCACCGAACCGGCCGGCAAAGAGATTCATCGGAGGATGCCCGACGAATCCGGCCACGAACGTGTTCGCCGGCCGGTGATACAGTTCGTCCGGTGGCGCGAACTGTTGCAGTTCGCCTGTAGAGAACACGGCCACGCGGTCGGCCATGGCCAGGGCTTCGGACTGATCGTGCGTGACAAGGATGCTCGTGACCCCAATTTCCAGCTGCAGCCGGCGGATCTCCCCCCGCGCCTGGAGCCGGATCTGTGCGTCGAGGTTACTGAGCGGCTCATCGAGCAGCAGCACCTGGGGCTCTTTGATCAGGGCCCGGGCAAGCGCCGCGCGCTGCTGTTGGCCGCCGCTGACCTGGGCCGGCCGGCGGTCGAGGATCGGCGCGATGCTGAGGAGTTCCGCGGTCTGGCGGACTTTCAGGCCGACATCCTCGCCACGCTGCCCTTTCAACCGCAGCGGGAAGGCGATGTTCTCGAAGAGCGTGAGGTGCGGGTACAGCGCGTACGACTGGAAGACCATCCCAACGTCGCGGTCCCGGGGGTGCAGATGGTCAATGCGGCGGTCTCCAAAGTGGATCGCGCCGGAGGTCGGCTGGTAGATCCCGGCGATCATCAGCAGCGTCGTCGTCTTCCCACACCCCGAGGGCCCGAGGAAGGCGACCATCTCCCCGGCGCGGACGTCCAGATCGAGCGTGCGCAGGGCGACGACCTTCCCAAAGTGCTTGCTCAGACCCTCCAGCCGGACGCTGATGCCTTTCATCCCTTCACGCCTCCGCCGTAGATGTTCAGCAGATACCGCTGCCCGACCAGGAAGATGCCGATCACGGGCAGCGCGTAGAAGAGGCCCACAGCCGCGAACATCCCGAAGTCCATAAACACTTCGCCGAAGAAGGTCTGGAGGTACATCGCCATGGTCCAGGCACGAGGGCTCACAATGAGGGTGAACGGCAGGATGAACTCCCCCCAGGCGGAGAGGAGCGCAAACGTGCCCAGCGCCAGCAGCCCGGGACGGACGAGCGGCATCGCCACCTTCCAGAAGAGGGTCCACCGCGACATGCCATCGACGAGTGCGGCCATCTCCATGTCCCAGGAGAGAAAGTCAAAGAA
>DATDEG010000242.1:0-7400 GCA_036523465.1 bacterium | reverse complement strand
CGAAACTGCATGCGGAGGCGCCCCTCGATCACAAGGAAGAGCTCGTCCTCGACGTCGTGATGGTGCCAGACGAACTCCCCCCGGAACTTCACGACCTTGACGTAGCTCTCGTTGAGCTCGCCGACGATCTTCGGCGACCAGTACTCACGCGTCCGGCGCAACTTCTCCCGCAGGCTCACAGCCTCACCATGCTTCACCCTCACCAAGTGTGTCCTCGATGCGGCTCCGCGTCATTCGCGATGTCGCGTGTCCGCATCGGCCAATGCGCCGGCCAGTACTAAATCGCCGCGTGCGTAGGCCTTGCGGGCCAGCTCGAGCTAGAGCACGCGGGTGATCTTCCGCAGTCCGGCGGGGTGGTCTGGATCATACCCCCGAGCCAGCGCGAGCCAGTACGCGAGCAGCTGCAGAGGCACGATGTAGACGTGCGGCGTGAGGACTTCCGGGATCGCCCTTGGAGCGTGCAGCACGGTGTGGGCTGTGTCTGAGAAACCGCCGTTAGATGTGACCGCGATAATCCTCGCCCGCGTGGCGGCGAGGCGCTGCGCTACCCGCACCAGGTGAGCCTGCGGCGCGCCGGGAGGGGCCACCAGGACAACCGTGAACCGCGGGCCGACCGCGGCGATCGGTCCGTGCAGCAGATCGGCGGAGGACAAGGCCTCAGCGGCGATGTGCGCCGTCTCCTTGAGCTTGAGCGCCGCCTCCCGGGCCGTGGCAAAATTGTAGCCGCGCGCCGTGACGATATGTACGTCGCTGAGCCTACGGCTCAGCGATCGGACGGCGTCTTCTTCTCTCAGGGCACGTTCCAACAATCTGGGCAACCTGCTATGCGTGTCCAGCAGTCTTCGATTCCCTGCGATCGCGGCGATGAGCAGGCTCAACACCGTCAGCTGGACCGTATAGGTCTTCGTCGCGGCAACGCTCCGCTCGATCCCGGCGTGCAGCAGCAGCGTCTCGTGCGCCTCGGTGGCGAGGGGGGATCGGGCGTCGTTGGTGATCGCCACGGTCCTCGCCCCCGCCCCGCGCGCGGCCTCCATGTACCGGACGATGTCGGTCGACCGGCCGGACTGTGAGAGGCCGATGACCAGCATCCCGCGCAGCCGGGGGGTCTTCCGGTAGATGGTGACCACCGACGGCGAAGCCAGGCCCGAGGGGATTCCCAGGATGGTTTCGAAGAGGTAGTGGCCGTAGAGCGCGGCATTGTCCGACGTGCCCCGGGCGGCAAGGAAGACGGCCGATGGCGGACGGCGCCGCAGTTTCGCGGCCAGCCGGAGGATCGCGCCGCGTTCGCCGTCCAGAAGGCGCGACAGCGCGGCGGGCTGCTCATGGATCTCGCCGATGGTCAGATCCCCTCGCATGCATCATGACTTTCCTGACAACGCCCGGCTGTCCTCCGGCGAAGATCCTTCGGGGATGAGCCGCGAACGACGGGAGGTAGAATGAACGTTAGTTGGGTGAGAACGGATGGCGAGGTTGGAGGGATGCGGATGAGGGCCTGGATCTCGCGTAGCATCGCCGTGTCGATCGCGCTCGTGGTTCTGATCGCCGCGCCGGCGCCCGTGGCACCGGCGGCGCCGCGCACGACGCTGGAGTTCTGGACGATCTCCCTGCAGCCGTTCTTCACCGACTACATGAACCGGCTGATCGCCGGCTACGAGAAGGCCAATCCCGGCGTGGACATCCGCTGGGTAGATGTTCAGTTCCAGGCCATCGAGCAGAAGGTGCTCGCCGCGATCGCCGGACGGGTGCCGCCAGACGTCGTGAATCTGAACGTCGAGTTCACGGTACGCATCGCCGAGAAGGGCGCGCTGTTGGACATGGACGGCGCTGTCCCGGCCGCGCAGCGGACGAAGTACTTCGACGGCCTGTGGTCGAGCAGCCGCTTCAACGGACGCACCTACGGCATCCCCTGGTACATCGCGCCGCCGGTCCTCGTCTACAACACCGATCTGTTTCAGAAGGCCGGCCTCGATCCGTCGAAGCCGCCGGCCACGGAAGACCAGATGGTCACGGCGGCGCGGACGATCAAGCAGCGGGCGCAGGCATACGGCTTCATGCCGCTGGTCGACGGCACGCGCCTGATGCACCGCTTCCGGGAGAACGGGCTGCCGATGCTCAGCGCCGACGGGAAGCGCGCCGTGTTCAACTCTCCGGCACATGTCGCCTACCTCCAGCGGCTCGTCGACATGTTCAAGCAGGACTACTTCCCTGAGGACACGCTGAGGCGGGGGTTCACCGGCGCGGTGGAACGATACAGCGCGGGGCAGCTCGGCATGCTGCTTGTCGGGCCGCAGTTCCTCCTGCGCATCAAGGAGAGCAATCCCGAGGTCTATGCAAAGACCGCGGTGGCCCCCTACCCGGTGGGACGGGGCCGCGTAATCCACGCCGGGCTGATGACCCTCACCGTGCCGAAGACGAGCAAACATCAGGACGAGGCGGTGAAGTTCGCCCTGTACGTGACGAACGACGCGAACCAGCTCGAGTTTTCCAAGCAGAGCGTCGTCTTCCCGTCCACGAGGCAGGCGGCGGCGAACCCTTACTTCCGCCAGGGCGGTGCCGGACCGGAGTGGCGGGCGCGCGCCATCGCCGTGGACGAACTGAGGGCCGGCCGCGATCTCACCGTAGTCGTGCCGAACCAGAGTGAGCTGTACAAGATCTTCCGGGAGGCTGTGGAGAGCGCGTTCTTCGGAAAGATGAGCGCGAAGGAAGCGCTCGATTGGGCCGTCCGGGAGTGGAATGCGCGTCTGTAGCCGCCTACTGGTCGTAGTACTCGCGACGGCTCTCGCCGGGGCCGCCGGCCCGCCGGGAGGGCTCTCAATCACCCCGCCTGTGATGCTTGCTGCTTCCCCGCGCTCCCACGCCGTCCCAGACGCGTACGTTGCTGCCCCGTCGGACACGGACGTACTCCCCGCTCCGAAAGAGGTCCGGCCGGGGGCAGGACTCTTCACGGTGACGGCATCCACGCGCATCGTCGTGGCCGATTCGGCGACGGACCAGGATCTCTTCGCCGCTCGCGAGCTCACCGAGGAGCTGCGGGCCCTCTCCGGTCCGCCGCTGCGGGTCGTGCGCGCGGGAGAGGTCGCCGACCCATCCGGCCAGATCCTCATCGGAGAGCCCGCTACGCACGGCCTGCTCCGTGCCGCCGTCGGGCGCAGCGGCGTCGAGCCGGTCACGGCTGCGCAAGGCTACCTCCTGCAGGTCGCCCCGACCGGCGTCCTCATCGCCGGCGCGGACCAAGCGGGGACATTCTACGGCGTCCAGACGCTCCGGCAGCTCCTCCGGCCGAACGGGGGACGCACGCTCCAGGCGACGACCATCCGTGATTGGCCGGACCACGCCGTCCGTGCGGTGCACGTCCTCCTTGACCGCGCCTCGGATCCCTTTCACATCGAGCTGATCGACCGCATCCTGGCTCCGCACAAGATCAACACCCTCGTCGTCGAGGCCGAACACGTACAGTGGGAGAGCGGGCGGGCGCTGTGGGCGCCCGACGAGCGCGGCGCCACCAAGGCCCAGGCCCGTCGGCTCCTGGAGGCGGCGCGCAAGCATCACATCCAGGTCATTCCGCTGATCGCCACCCTCGGCCACAGTGAGTGGGTGTTTGCGGGCCTGCGGGACCCCGCGCTCTGCCAGCAGGTCGCCTACATTGCCAAACGCCTGCGTGACGAAGGGCAGAACCAGGTCACCTGCGACCGCTCCCGCGGCGTATTCCCCGCGGTCTATGATCCGGATCGCCAGATCACCGTCGCTGGGGGCACGACGACCCTGAATCAGGCGCTCATCATCCCCGTGCTGAGGGAAGCGATCGACCTCTTCACGCCGCGGTACCTGCATCTCGGTCACGACGAGGTGCGCGGACCATCGGGTTTGCGCTACGACATGGACCTCTACCTCCGTGACATCATCACGCTCGCCGACGTCCTCCGATCTGCGCAGGTCAAGCCGATGATCTGGGGCGATGTGCTGTGGGAGCGGCGGGCTGAGGCGGAGCGCGATCCCCAGTTTCGAAGTCTCCCCCGTGACATGGTCGTCGCCCCATGGAAGTACGAGGACGTCCGGGACTACCCCGAAGTGCGCTACTTCGAAGAGGCAGGGTTCGACGTGCTCGGCACGACGTGGTACCGACTGCAGAACAACTACTTCTTCAGCCGGGCGGCTCGCGCGGCCGGCGCGCTCGGCATGATCCGGGCCACGTGGACCGGGCAGTTCCAGAACAGCAGCGCGCTCGAGCGCGCCTACCGGCAGCTGTATACGTACCTCTCGGCGGCCAGCTACTTCTGGAACACGGAGCGGCCGGCGCTCGACCGTTTCCCAAGCGAGGCCGTACTGGCCCGGCGATTCGCCGAGCTCTGGCACGCCGGCGCGGCCGGTCCCGCGCCGGCGCCGGGGACGCTGCTCGATCTTAGCCCGATCGCCACCCAGCGGCACATCGACGACGATGGACGGGGCTGGCTCGGCAAGGGCGCGGAGTACGATCTGCGCGCGCTCCGTCCCGGGCGGCAGCGGCTCGGCGGGATCCTCTTCGACGTGCTCGACCCGGCGGCGAACACAGGGCAGAGCGTCGTGATGCTGCGCGGGGAACGGGACGTGGCGGCCAAGCAGCCCACAAGCGTCACGCTCCGCTGGTCCGGGCGGGCCGCCTGCCTTGCCTTCCTGCACACTGCGCTGGACCGCGCCCCGAGCTTCGGGGACGTGATCGGCCGGTACACCATGACCCTGGCCGGAGGGCGGCAGGTCGGCGTCGATCTATCCTATGGGCGAAACATCAGCAGCTGGCTCTGGGACGCGGACAGAGGAATCGCCTCAATCGACCATGAAGTCGCGTGGACGGGCACGACGCGCGCGGGGAATGAGGTATACCTGCAGATCCTTCGCTGGCGCAACCCGGAGCCTGCCCGTGAGATCACTGCCATCCGGTTGGCCAGCCGCGGGGGGCGCGCCAGTCCGGTCGTGTTCGCCATCACCGCCCTGGAGCGTTGTCCGTAACTCCACCGTGAGATCGAATCGCGGCGCGTCCCACAGCCAACCGTGACGCCGGATCCCGCCGCCGTCCGCAGCCGCCTGTGACGCTGAGCCGGCGCGCGCGCACGACCCTCATCGCCTACCTCTTTCTCCTCCCGGCGCTCGGCCTGCTCGCGGTCTTCACGTTCTACCCCGTCGTCTACGGAACCGTGCTCAGTCTGTTCAGCTACGACATCATCAATCCGCCGCGCTACGTCGGGCTCCAGCAGTTCCACAAGCTGTTCGGGGACCGCTACTTCTGGATCGCGCTGGGGAACTCGGCGAAGTACGTCCTCGTCGTCCCGGTCATCCAGTTCTGCTCTATCCTCCTGGCGGTCCTGGTCAACCGGAAGCTGCGCGGCATCCAGGCCTTCCAGGCTGCCTACTACGTGCCCGTGATCACGTCGTGGCCGGTGGTCGGGATCATGTGGACCTGGATGTACGATCAGGCCGGGATCGTGAACTGGGTCCTCCGGTCGCTCGGCGTGCTGCACCGCTCGATCTCCTGGCTCAGCCATCCCACCGTGACCCTGTACGCGGTCATGTTCGTGACGCTGTGGAAGGGGTTGGGCTGGTACATGGTGATCTACCTTGCCGGCTTGCAGTCGATCCCCACGGAGTACGAGGAGGCGGCGGGCATCGACGGCGCCTCGCGGGCCCGCGTCTTCTGGCACGTCACCGTGCCGCTGCTCCGGCCCTACGTCCTCCTCGCCTCGCTGATCTCGACGATGAGCGCGGTCAAGGTCTTCGAGGAGATCTACGTGATGACCCGGGGCGGCCCGTTCTTCAGCACGTACACGATGTTCATGTACATCTTCGACGAGGCGTTCCAGGAGCTGAACATGGGGTACGCGGCGGCCCTCGCCGTGGTCCTGGCCGCGATCATCCTCGTCTTCTCGATCGTCAACTTCCGCGTCTTCCGGCGCGGGGGGCTGGAGTACTACTGATGCGGAAGGTTGTGCTGTACGCGCTGCTGGTCGCCCTGGCCGTCTTCACGACCTTCCCGTTCCTCTGGACGCTGCTCGTCTCGCTGAAGACGAGCGGGCCGATCTTCGCCATCCCGCCGGACTTCAGCCTGCGGGGCCTGTCCACGGCGAACTACAGCGGCGTCTGGCACACCCTCCCTCTGCCGCGGTATGTCCTGAACAGCCTCTACATCAGCACGATGGGGGTGGGCCTCACGCTCGTCATCTGCTCGCTCGCCGCCTACCCCCTCGCCCGGATGCAGTTCCCTGGCAAGAACATCGTGTTCTACGCTATCATCGCCACGCTCATGCTCCCCGAGCACATCGGCCTGATCGTGAACTTCGTGACGATGATCAAGCTCGGTCTGGTGGACACGTACACATCAGTCTTCCTTCCCTCCCTGGCCAGCATCTTCGGCATCTTTCTGCTCCGGCAGGCGTACCTGTCCGTTCCCCAAGAGCTCGAGGATGCCGCCCGGATCGACGGCGCGAGCGACCTGGTGATCTGGCGGCACGTCATGCTGCCGCTCATCACGCCGGCGCTGGCCACCCTCGCCATCTTCCAATTCGTCGCGTTCTGGAACAGCTTTCTCTGGCCGATCATCATCCTCAAGACCCCCGACAAATACCCGCTCGCCGCCGGGTTGCTCTACCTCCGCGGGCTCTTCGCGTACAACACCCGGTACATCGCAGCGGGCACCGTCATCGCCACGCTGCCCATCGTCATCGCCTTCCTCTTCACGCAGCGGTACTTCATGCGCGGGATCACGGCCGGGGCGATCCGGTGAGCATCGACGCCGGTCCGGCTGCGCGCTGCGCAGGATACCCGGGGCGGGCCCGGCCGCGTACCGCGCGATGCTGACGATGCCCGGGACCGAGTGATGCTGCATCCACGGATCCTCTTCGTTCCGCTCGACGACCGGCCCGTGTGCCTGGAGTTCGTCGTCGAACTGGGTCACGCGGCGGGGATCGACGTGCAGACGCCGGACCAGAGAGCGCTCGGGGATCGACGGACGCCGGGGGATGTGGAGGCGATCTGGGCCTGGCTGGAGGCGGAAACGGCAGCGGGTGGGGCGCACGCTCTGATCGCATCCGCAGAGATGGTGTGCTTTGGAGGCCTCGTGGCCTCGCGGAAGAGCACGGCGTCGTTTGAAGAGGTGGCGCCCCGCCTCACGCGCCTCGAGGCAATCGCCCGCCGTCTGCCGGCCTATGTCTCCGCCGTCATCCCGCGCACCCCGCAGCGCGCAACTGACGAGGACGCCGAATACTGGCGCACGCTCGATGCGGAGGCGCTCCGGCGGCACCGGGACCGTCAGCATCGCGTGCACGATGCGCTCATCGGCGCGGCCGTCCACGGTGTGTTCCGCTACCTCCTCATCGGACAGGACGACACCGCCCCGGGAAGCGCCGGGGCGGAAGAACGCGCGCGCCTTCAGG
>DATDEG010000241.1:0-7283 GCA_036523465.1 bacterium | reverse complement strand
AAAGTCACGGCCCTGTTCGCCGGGAACGAGCGCGTCGAGCGCGCGGGGGAGGGAACAGAGGTCGAGGTGATCCTCGACCGGACACCGTTCTATCCCGCGGGCGGCGGCCAGGTGGGCGATACGGGGGCCATCAGCACCCGCGGGTTCGTCGTGGAGGTCCGCGACACAAGGCGTGCGGCGGGAGGGATCATACTACACATCGGTGTTGTGAGACAGGGTGCTGTCGCCATTGGCGATTCCGTACGCGCGGCGATCGACGCCGCGCGACGGCTTGACACCATGCGCAATCACACAGCCACACACCTCCTTCACCGGGCTCTGCGGGAGACGCTTGGCGAGCATGCGCGTCAGGCGGGGTCGCTGGTCGCTCCCGATCGCCTGCGGTTTGATTTCGTGCACCTCGCGCCGCTGACGCAGGAGCAGCGCCGGCACATCGAGGACCGTGTGAACGAGCGGATCCTCGCGGACCTCCCGGTGCGGGCCTCCTGGTTGGACTTTCAGGAGGCGATTGCGCGGGGCGCGATGGCCCTGTTCGGCGAGAAGTACGGCGACCGCGTGCGGATGATCAGCATCGACGAGTACAGCCGGGAATTGTGCGGTGGAACACACCTGACCCATACCGGCCAGATCGGCGTATTCAAGATCACCCAGGAGGGCGGCGTGGCCTCGGGAGTCCGCCGGATCGAGGCGGTCACAGGACGAGGGGCTCTCGCCCAGGTGGCCCGGGAGGAGGCGGCACTGCGGGCGGCGGCCGAGCAGTTGCGCACGACGCCGGAGGAGGTTCCCGAGCGAGTGCGCCGGCTCACCGAGGAGATCCGCGAGCTCGAACGGCGAATTCGCCGGGGGGCCGCGCAGGAGTCGTCCCGCGGGCTCATCGATCGCGGGATGGCTGCCGCCGTGACCATTGATGGCACCCGCGTGGTGCTGCTGGATTCGCAGGCAGACGAGCCGGAGGCGCTGCGGGCGCAGGCAGATCTCGTGCGCGACGCGTTCGATGCTCGAGGGGAGTCCGCTGTGGTCGTGCTCGCCTCCCTACCGAGCGGCCGCCTCGTGGCGGCGCGGACCCGCCGGGTTGTGCCGCCGGTCGATGCGGGGCGCTTCCTCCGCGGGCTTGCCCACGAATTCGGCGGGAGTGGGGGAGGGCGGGCTGATCTGGCACAGGGCGGGCTGAAGGATCCTCAGCGGGTGGCGGAGATGCTGGCCCGGGCCCACGATCAGGCGTTCTTAGAGACGGTAGTCCGGCGGGCAGGATGACCCCCTCGTGACGAGGCTGTTGGGGATCGACGTTGGCACCCGCCGCATCGGCGTCGCCCTATCTGACCCAACCGGCACGATTGCCCAGAGCCTGACCGTGCTCCCGCGGCGGTCCTGGGAGCAGATCCTCGGCGCGATCGCGGCGCTGATCCGGGAGCATCACGTCGCTGCGATCATCGTGGGTCTGCCGGTGCGACTCGATGGAGGAGAGGGGGAAGCCGCGGCAGGTGTGCGGAAGTTCGCTGAACGCCTGCGCGCAACGGCGGAGGTTCCAGTGATGTTGGAGGATGAGCGCCTCAGCACCGCCGAAGCCGAGCGTGTCATGATCGAGGCGGACGTCAGGCGCGCCGCCCGTCGCGCCCGGCGCGACGCGGTCGCCGCCGCCCTCATCCTGCAGCGCTATTTGGACCGCGGGCGTGCGCCCCGGGGCAATGGGGAAGAGACTAGTGGAGGCGATGCAGGATGACGAGTCGAGGCGAGACGATCACAATGCTGGACGATGAGGGGCTTCCCCACGACTTCACGCTGATCGATGTCGTCGAGGTGGAGGCGCGGCGGTACGCTGTCCTCCAGCCTGAGGACCGGGACGAAGGAGCAGTGTTGTTCCGCGTGGAGGGAGACAAGATGGCGCCGGTCGAGGATGACGCTGAGTTCGACAAGGTCGTCGACGTTCTCCGGAGCCTCGAGGAGTACGATGACCTCATCATCGAAGACGCGGGCCCTAAACGTCCTACCGATGACGATGATGACGATGATGATGAGGATGAGGAGGAGGGCCTCGATGAGGATGAGGAAGACGGCGAGGTGGGTGACGAGGGCAGCCTAGACCAGGATGAGGATGACGACGAGGAACATGACAAGGACGATGACGACGAGGAGGACGACGACGAAGACGAGGAGGACGATGACTGGTGAGGGTCGCCGCGGCCCTGGCGGCCGCCGTCATCCTCGGGGTCGCCGTAGCCGGGGTGGCGGTTGCGCATCTCCTCTCGCCGGTTGATCCGCAGGCGCCCGCCAGGATCGTGGTCATCAGGCCGGGCGCATCGACGAGGGACATCGGTGGGCTGCTCGAACGAGCCCGAGTGATCCGCTCCGCCATGCACTTCGATGCCGCTGTGCGTCTTCGACGCCGCGCACACTCCCTACGAGAAGGTGAATACCGTCTGTCCCCGGCCATGCCGCTCCTGCGGATCGTCGATATCCTGGCGCGCGGCGAGGTCGTCCTGCATCCGGTGACGATCCCGGAGGGATACACCGCGGATCAGATCGCGCACACGCTCGCGCAGCGCGCCCTCGGTGACGGCGCCCGGTTGCGTGCTCTGGTTCGGAGCGGCGGGGCGCAGTTCGAGTATGAGTTCCTGCGTGGGATTCCCGGGGGCCGTTTGGAAGGATACCTGTTTCCGGACACGTACTACATCGCCCGCTTCCTCGATGAGCGACGGGTGCTCGACCGGTTCCTGGCCCACTTCGCGGAGACCGTCCTGCCGTTGTGGCGGGATGCGGGAACAGGTCGCTCGCTGCACGAGGTCCTCACGATCGCCTCGATGGTAGAGAGGGAAGCGAAGACGCCCGGCGACCGCTCACTGATCGCCGGCGTGATCTCCAATCGCCTGGCCCGGGGCTGGCCGCTGGAAGTGGACGCCACCGTCCTCTACGCACTCGGGGAGCACAGATCGGTTGTGACCTACACAGACCTGAAGGTCGATTCTCCATATAACACGTATCTCCACGCCGGCCTGCCGCCCGGCCCGATCGCCAACCCTGGGATCGAGGCGATCACTGCGGCATTGCATCCGGCTCGGACCGAATACTTCTTCTACGTCGCGCGCCCCGACGGGTCGCATGTCTTCAGCCGGACGCTGTCGGAGCACCTCGCCAATGTCCGGCGATATCGGAGGTAGGCGATCCTTCACCTCGTCACCCCGAAGCGCACCGCGCCGACGCTGGCCGCGCTCGATCCGGTTGAGCTGGCCGCGGGGGGAATCCGGGGGATCATCCTCGATCTCGACAACACGATCCTGCCCTGGGGTAGTGCCACTCCGACGGTGGAGGTTCAGGACTGGGTGCGGCGCCTGCGAGCGGCGGGACTGGCCGGATGCATCGTCTCCAACAACTTCAGCCTGCGGGTGCGCCAGGTGGGTACGCTGCTGGGAGTCCCGGTGGTGGGCTGGGCGCTCAAGCCGGTGCCCCTCGGATTCTGGCGCGCGATGGCGATCATGGGCACCCGCCCCGCGACGACGGCGCTCATCGGCGACCAGCTCTTCACCGATGTTCTGGGCGGAAATCTCCTCGGGATGTACACGATCCTCGTCGAGCCGTTGTCAGAGGACGAATTTCCGACGACCCGCCTCGTGCGCCGGATTGAACGCCTGATCCGCACGCGTGTCGTGAGGCGCGTGAGCGGCCCGGCGCGTTCCTAGGGGGCTTTCGTCTTCTCACAGGGTGCGGAGAACCCTCACCCACACGGAGGACGGGAGGCAGGGCCTCAGGGGATGCTGCATCCATAAGGGATGGAGAGGGGGGAGCCTAAGGGGTCCCCGTGTAGTGCAGTCCGGGGAAAGGCTCCGCCCTCTCCGTACCGCGCTATTCGTCGTGCCCGACGGTGATGAGGCCGCGTTGCCGCAGCTGGTCCAGCGCTTCGCGCATCTTGGCGAAGTCACGGAAGGCCGAGGTGAACCGTTCCGCCGATTTAAAACCCAGCTCGACGAACTTGTTGATGTTCACGAAGAACGCGTACTGGATCGCATTCGCCTGGGCATCCGGGGCGTCGCGGTTCTTATCCAGGTGGAGGTCGAGCACGTCGATCCGGGGGACCGTGCCCCCGTTGCGACCGGCGAGCTCGGAGCGGAGGAGGTCCTCGAGGTTCTTCGTCGCGACCCAGTCCTTGGCCAATACCATGGCCACGTCCAGGTCGTACTCCAGATCGCCGCTGCCGACACTGTGATGCATCGTCGGGCGGGCGAACTCCGAGATCTCATCGCTGGGGCGCTCGTCGAGCCGGCAGCCCTCCTTGTCCAGCGGGGAGATGGCGAACACCGGGCAGTTCAGCTCGAGGCTGAGGTCGGCGAGCTTGCCGGAGATGAGATCGGTGCGCGACTTCTCGTCGTGAACCGGCTCGTCGAGAGGGACCCGCTGCAGGTAATCGATGAAGATCACGCACTCATCGGTCTGCAGCGCGTGCATCAGGTTGTGGGCCCTGGCCCGGATCCGGTCGACCGTGTCGTGGCGTCCCGCTTCGAACAGATAGAGCGTGGCGAGATCCCGTTCCATCTTCGTCCAGGAGTCGCGCAATCTGCCGCGGATCTGCGGGTCGGTACCGGCCGGAGTCAGCAATGTCGTCGGGTTGATAAGCATTTCCTTGCCCAGGAGCCGGGCGAACAGCACGCGTTTGGTCTGTTCCCAGGTGAAGTACAGCACGGGGATCCGATATTGAGCGGCGACGTCCATGGCCAGCTCGAGGGCCAGATTGGTCTTGCCGCGTCGCGGCGCACCGGCCAGACCATAGTAGAATCCGCGGCGCAGGCCTGAGAGCGCTTCCGTCAGCTTCTCGAACGGCGCGACGCGGTAGCCGAGCCCGGCGGCATCACCCGCGAGCATCTCCTTCACGAGCCCGCTGCCCACATCGCTCACGGAAGGCATCGAAGAAGAGAGCCGCTGCCGCTGGATCTCGAGCAGCGTGGGGATCAGCTTTCCGACGAAGTCCACGAGATCGTGGTCCTCGCTGCGCTCCTCCTCGAGGTAGCGGGAGATCTCTGTGTTCACTTCCACGAGGCGCAACCGCGCGGCGCGCGCGCGGAGGAGCTCGACGTACGCCATGACGCGGGCGGCGTCGGGCTCGGTGGTGGCCAGCACCGCCTCGACGAACCGGCGCATCTCGGGTGTGAGCGACCCTCGCTCGGCGAGAACCGCCCGAACGGCCACGGGCTCGAGCGGCATGTCCCGTTCCCCGTAGACCTCGACGAGGAGCCGGGCCAGATTCCGGCCGAGCGCATGAGGCATGAGGTCACTCGTGAATCCAGCGTCCACCGCCCGGCCGAGTAGATACCGGTCGCGGATGAAGCCGCTGAGAAGCGAGCGCTCAACCGCGCTGATCTCTTCCATATGGGTCCCCCAAGATGTTGACCAAAGGCCTTCTTCGTTATTCCCCGCGGCCTCCATCATTATACCGGTGATGGATGCCCCGCCGGGCGAGTGGCGCGTCCCTTGGGCCGAGTGGCGTAGGGCAGGGGAGACGCAGGGAGCACGCCTCATCACCGGTCCACCGGCCGCGTCTGGTCATCCGCGGCGGCTGACGATCCTCCACCGAAGTCTAGCCAATCTATCGAGGAATCATCGTGATCGTTCGATGACACGAGAACTGGTCGAAAGAACGCCGCGTGTGGCCGAACGACTGATTGTCGACATGAGGTCCATCGGCGAGACTCAGGATGGTGAAATTGCATACGGCATGTGCACCTCCGCGCGGTGAACGAACACGCGGCCGTGTACTCTGGGAGCAACGACGCGCGATCGCCCTTGATGGTCGCCTGGATCGCGCCGAGCGAGTGGCGAACCCGACCAGAGTTCTGTGACGGTCGGGTTCGTTGTGTGTTGACGGTTGTGCAGTATGCAACGGCTCGCGGCGCGGCGAGACTTCGGACGGGGTAGGTGGGGACGCAATGAAGAAGATGCATGTCGGGCACGGGCTGATCATCCTTGCGGCCGTGCTCGCAGTCGCAATGTGGCCGGTAGCAGCGCAGGCCCAGCTCAGAGCGCCCGTCCAGCTCTCGGACGGCACCCTCCAGGTTCTGGACTGCGAAGACTCGGCCTTCATGTTCTCCACCCGGGAAGGATCCGTCCAGTTCATGTCCACCCAACTGACGGCGTTCTTCGCCGGGTCGGACAGACTCGACAAGCTGTGCGCGCTGACGCCCTACATGGGGACACGCCTGCGGGTCTGGTGGGTCTCGGTGGACGGTGTGCGCGTGGCCGGCCGTGTTCAGGTCCTTGTCTTTCCGGGGCAAGCGGTCCTCGGCGGGTCGCAACCCAACGGAGACCACGATGACGTCATCGGCTCAGGCGATGACGGTGGTTCGGGCGGCAATGGTGGGTCGGGTGACGATGGTGGCTCGGGCGGCAATGGTGGGTCGGGTGACGATGGTGGTTCGGGCGGTAACGGTGGGTCGGGTGATGATGGTGGTTCGGGCGGCGGCGATTCAGGAAACAGCGGCGGCAACTGGCCCGGACACGGTCACGGGGACAGCAACCATGATCATCAGGGGCCCCCTGGGCACACCGGTGACAAGCCCGGGAACGGCAACGATGGCTCGGGCGCGCCGGGACAGCAGGGCAAATAGACCAATAGGGATCCAGGCATACTGAGCAAGGCGTAATTCGAAGGGCCGCACCTGCGGGGGAACACGACGAGGCCGGGATCCTCTCCCGGCCTCGTCGAACGTTCGCGCCAAAACAAGAATCAGTCCGCGAAGTCTTGAGTGATGAACAGTCCGAGGTCCCCCGCGCCCGCCACACCGATGCCGACCCGGCGAAACCGCGGTTCGAGGATATTCCGCAGGTGGGGCGTACTCGCCACGAACGCCGAGTGGGCCTGCTCGATGTTCCGCGCTGAGGTCACGTTCTCACCCACGAGCGAACCCGTCGTCACGACGCCGGCCAGGCGCTCGGCGAATGATGTTCCGGCGGGGGATCCGTGGCCGACGAAGCCCCGCAGGGCCATATCCTTTGAATGCAATCTCGCGACCCGGCGCAACGAGGCATCCATCATCAGCGTCGGCAGATGTTGCTGCCGCCGGGCCTGGTTCAGCAGACCGAGAAGTGCGGTTTCGGCGTCAGGCAAGACATCCGCCCGCTGCGCAGTCTGTGTAAGCGGAACGACGACAGAAGCGAGATCGCTCGAAGATTGGGGATGGGCGGGAACGGCGGGAACCGCCACCATCGCCAGCACCGCGAGGACCCACATGCCGCGCATTGCTGCCTCCTTCGGCAACCCGGCCGACCTCCCTACAGAGGTCCCGAGGTTTTGCGCCCCC
>DATDEG010000240.1:0-25887 GCA_036523465.1 bacterium | reverse complement strand
GTCGCGCGCTCGCGGACGGCCATCGACCACACCTCGTTGCCCCGTCTGCGGTCGGCGCGGGCGAAGTCACGGACATGTTCGGCCGTGAAGTGGAAGTCCTCCATCTGGATCGTCCCGCGCGGGGCGGCGTTCATGGAATCCCAGACCCGCGAGATTCCCTCGAGTTCTTCCTCGGGATAGCCGTTCGTCCACAGCACCAGTTCGAACGCCGAGCCCCGCTCCGGCGCCCGCGCCTGCCAGAGCGGGAGCAGAGCACGGTTCAGGTCTCGGAGGTCCAGCTGGTTCGTATGCGTCGCGAGGCCGACGGAGGCGCCCAACCGGTGCATGAACGCGTCACCGGCGGGGACCGTGCTGTAGGTGAAGCCGATGAGCAGCGTGCGTCCCTCCCGCTTCATCGCCTCAGCCAGATGGGCGAGAAGTCGGCTGCCGATCCCCCGGCGACGATCATCTGGGCGGACGTCGATGTGTCCCTCGGCGAGGTGGGAGTTTTCCGCCGTGCGGAGGATCTCGAGATGAGCGGTCCCCACGGCCCGGTCGCCGTCCCAGGCCAGCCAGGCGGGGAGGTCGACGACCGGTGCGATGTTCTGCAGCCGCCGGATCTCCTCATCCAGCGGCATCGGAGGATCGTCCGGCAGCCTCTCGGCGCGGAGCGTGTTGCCGAGTTCGTTGATGGCCGTGTATTGCTCCGCGGTAGCGTGTCTGACGTCGACCTGCTCGATACGCATGACAACCCCCCGCGTGGTCCTCCCATGGTAGCCGAGGGAGCCCGCTCCGACAAGCGCGACGGCAGGAGCCGAGTTAGAGCGCGGCCGCCATCACGGGGCAGTGCGCGGCATCAACATCAATAGGTATCCCGGCCTGCGGCGCGAGATCAGCGGGCGGTGATGAGGTAGATGGTGCCGGAATGGTCGACGACGTACACTTCACCGGCGGCGTCCTCGCCGAACGACGAGATCCGAAGATCGGTGGAGAGCAGCTGCGTCATAGTCCACCGGTTGCCGCCGGCATCGGTGAGCGCCCAGATCCGTCCGCTGCAGTAGTCGCCGAAGAGATAGCGTCCGACGAGCCCGGGGATGCGGGTCCCACGGTACACGTAGCCTCCGGTGATCGAGCAACCACCCGCGTGATCGTACTCGGCGACCGGCAGCTCCAGCCCCTCCCGGTTGCAGCCTGAGGCCGGATTGAAGCAGGACGCTCCTTCCATGATCCGCCAGCCGTAGTTCTTGCCCCGTTCCACGATGTCGACTTCCTCGAGGCGGTTCTGCCCCACGTCGGCCACGAAGAGCCGGCCGGTCGCGCGATCGAATGAGAACCTCCAGGGATTGCGGAGGCCGTAGGCCCAGATCTCACCGCGCGCCTCGGCGCGGCCGGCGAAGGGATTATCGGGCGGAACACGGTACGGCGTCGCGCCGTCGACGTCGATGCGGAGGATCTTCCCTAGGAGCGTATCGAAGCGCTGCCCGTTGTTCATGGGGTCGCCGGCCGACCCGCCATCGCCGAATCCGATGTAGAGCATCCCGTCGGGACCGAAGAGATTGAGTCCGCCGTTGTGATTGCGGAAGGGCTGGGAGAGTTCGAAGAGGACGCGCTCCGCCGGGCGCGCGACGTCGGCGTCCTGGGAGACGCGGTACTCTGCCACGACGGAGCGCAGCCGGTCGCCGTCTCCGGTCGTGTAGTTGACGTAGAAGCGTCCGGTGTCCGCATACCGCGGATGAAACGCGACGCTCAGCAGCCCCATCTCCCCGCCCGAGGTCACCTTGCCCGTGATGTCGAGGAACGGGCGCGGCAGGAGGCGGCTGTCTTTGACGATCCGGATCCGTCCCCCCTGCTCGACGACGAACAGCCGCCCGGAGCGATCCTCCGTGTGGGTGACCTGCACCGGACTGCTCAGCCCCGTGACGAACTGGCGGAGCGCAACCGCGGGGAGGGGTGCGGGTTGGCCGAACCCGCGTCCTTGGAGGAAGGCGGCGAGTAAGAGGGCCGCGGCGAGCAGAATGACCGCGCTGATGAGCCGGGTCACGATGAACCTCGAAGCGTGCGACGTAGCATGAGGGCGAAATTCGATCCTTCCAGTTAGATGTTCCCCACACGCTTCATGCGGTAGCGTTCGTAGATCATCTCGATCCCACCGGACCGGACATAGAAATCGACGGGAAGCCGGCGGCCGAGGGCTAGGGTGAAGAAGCGGGGGTGGGCGGGGTCGAGGTCCAGCGGGACGAGTGGAACGGTCTGGGAGAGGAGTTTGTTCTCGATCTTCAGCATGAGGAAATCGCCGGCGCGCGTCACGGTCGCTCCATACGTCCCCTGATACGTTTCGTACCGACCTTCCAGCTGCTGCAGGGCACGTTCGACGCGAAGCCCAGGAAACTGCCATGGATCCTCGTCCAGCATCGTCGCCAGCGCGAAGTAGGCGATGTGCTGCAGGGCGTATCCCGTGCCGTTCGCCAGCACGACGACGCCGAGATCACGATCGGAGATGAAGGCGAGGTGCGCGGTACTGACGAGGACCGCCCCGCCGTGGCCGGCCAGCGTGTGGCCGAAGAAGTTGGGATAGGTGCTGAGCCCGTATCCGTAATGGCCGATCGGGGTCGCGTCCCCGGCCGGATAGATCTCCTGCGGCAGGGCCACGTAGCGCCCGAGCATCGCCTCCACCGAGGAGGGCCGGAGGATCGTGGCGCCGTTCGATTGTCCATGGCCGAGGAACATCTTCACGTACGCGGTCATGTCCTCCACGCTGCTGATCAACCCGCCGTCACTGGTGAGCCGGCCGTTCAGGTAGCGACTGGGCCGCTGCTCCCTGTCCTTGGTGATGACGTACGGCAGCGCCGTCTCATCGTCGCTGCCGCCACTCCCGATGAATGACGTCCGGATCATCCCCAGAGGCTGCAGGATGTGACGGTGGATGTAGTCGTTGTACGGCTCACCGGACACCCGCTCGATGACGGCGCCGAGCAGCACGTAGCCTTCATTGAGGTAGAACCACCGATCCCCGGGGCGCGCGTAGACCCAGTCACCTGCGCCGTTCAGGAACGTGAGCATGTCGTCGTACCCACCCATGGGGAGGTAGTGGTCGGAGGCGCCGGAGCCGTGGCGGATGATGGCCTCGGCGTAGGCGAGGGCCGGGATGCCGCTGCTGTGGGTCATGAAGTGGTGCAGCCGGATCGGCTCGCCAAACGGGCGCACGGCGACGGGGAGGTACCGATCGATCGGATCGTCGATCCGCAGGCGTCCCTGCTCCTGCAGCTGCAGGAGGGCCACGCAGGTGAACGACTTCGTCACGCTGCCGATGCCGTACCGCGTCCGCGGTGTGGCGGGGAGGGACCGCTCGATGTCGCGCATCCCGAAACCGCGCGCGTAGATCGTCTCCCCGCGCTCGACCACGGCGACCGTGACCGAGGGGAGGTGGGTCTCACCCATCCGGGCGAGCACGAACTCCTCCAACGCCGCGAACCGCTGTTCATTCACGCCGGTCGCCTCCGCGCTCCGCCGTCCGCTCGGCGCACCCTGTGATCGCATCACGGGTGGCGCCGATTTCCACGTGTGCGTTCAGATGAAGATAGACTTCGGCAGATACGCCGAGACCACCCAGTTCGGCATGTCGACGACCTCACTGATCCGCAGGTCCACGGCGACGCTGCACAGGGCGTAGGCCAGGTCCGGTGGGAGCTTGTACTCGCGGCCGAGGTGATCGATCATGTCCCGGACGCTATCCTTGGCCGCCTGCATGAGGTCGGGCGCGATCCCGGTCGTGGCGTGGTAGCCGCCCTCATCGACGTGGCGCGTGGGGGCGGCGGGGAGGGCGAACTGCGGACGGCGGAGCCGGGCCTCCTTGACGAGCTCGAACCGCAGCGTGATCGTCATCGGTGACTCGATCGCCGTGCCGCAGACCTCGCCGTCGCCCTGGGCGGCGTGCGTGTCGCCGACCGAGAAGAGCGCACCCGGGACACGTACAGGCAGCCACAGCTTCGCCCCGCGCGTGAGGTCACGGATGTCCATGTTGCCGCCGACCTCGCGCGGCGGAACCACCGAATGCAGCCCCGGCTCGGCCGGCGCGAGCCCGATCGTCCCGGGGAACGGCCGCAGCGGAAGGCGGATGCCGGGGGCAAACTCCACGCCCCCGGCTCCGTAGCTCGTGATGTGCAGGAAGGGTGTCGGGAAGTCGTCCGCGAGCAGCCCGAATCCCGGGATGATCGCGGTCCATCCCCACCCGCTGCTCTGGAAGTCGAGGACCTCGACGAGTACAGCATCATCCGGCTCGGCGCCCTCGATGTAGACCGGCCCCGTCACGGGATTCACCCGGCCGAAGTCCAGCCCGGCGACATCGGCGACCGTGGAGTCCCGCGTGAACTGCCCGCCCCCGGCGTCCACCACCTCGAACGACACGGTCCCACCCGGCGCAACGCGCAGGACAGGTTCGTTCGCGTTGTTCCAGCCGAAGTGATGGCGTGCGCGGTGGATCGTGGGATGGGTCATCGGCCGAGCACGCGGACCTCGTCGTAGTGCACGGGGATGTGGATCGGATCGACGAAGAGCCCGGGCAGTCCACCCAATCGCGCCGAGTGCATCGTGTACCGCTTCTCGTGGAAGATCGGGATCCACGGCGCGTCGCTCATGACTTTGCGGTAGATCTCGCGGAATTTCGCCGCCCGCGCGCCGGCCTGGTCGGCGCGCACCATCGCGTCCGCTTCCTCGACCATCTTCTCCACGCCCTGGTTGCAGTACCATGCCCAGTTCCAGGTGCCGGGGGCCAGGGCCGCGCAGGCGAGGATCGGCCAGTAGTAGTCGTTCGGGTCGGGATAATCGGCGATCCAGGCCATGCCGCCGGACCAGATGAGCGGAGCTTGCCCCTTCGTCCCCCCGGCCTCGATCACCGTGCTCTGCGCCTGCGTCTTGAGCTCGGCCTTGACGCCGACGGCGGCGAGGTCCTGCTGGATGGCCTGCGCGATGCGCGGATTCGGATCGGTGTTGTTCGCGAACAGCGCGGTGGAGAACCCGTTCGGATATCCGGCTTCTGCCAGCAGCTTCTTCGCCTGCGCCGGATCGTACGCATACCCCCTGTACTCCTTGTCGTAGCCCGGCATGAGCGGCGGGAGCACCTGGGTGGCAGGGACGGCGCGGTTGTTGATGATGCGGATGATCCGCGTCTTGTTGATGGCCATGTTGAGGGCCCGGCGGACGCGAACGTCGGTGAAGGGTTGAAGCTGAGTGTTGATCGTCACATAGCCGGTCTGCAGCTGGTCGCCGACGGCGACGAGCTTGTTGAGCTTGGCATCGGCCATGACCTTGAGGAAGTCGGCCGGCGGGATGCCGTCTCCCAGGATGTCCACTTCGCCCCGCTGCAGCTTGAGGAAAGCAACGTTCGGCTCGACGCCGACCTGGAAGGTGATCTGATTCAGATACGGCCGCCCCTTGATGAAGTAGTTGGGATTGCGTACCAGGACGAGGCGCTGCCCGAGCACCCATTCTTTCACCATGAACGCGCCGGTGCCGACCGGCTTGTGACCGAAGTCCGCGCCGGCCTTTTCCACCGCTTCCTTCGGGACGACGTGCGCGAAGTTCAGCGCCATGACGTGCAGGAAAGCGGCATTGGGCTTGTCCAGCGTGATGCTCACCGTGTAACGGTCCGGTACGGTGACGCCGGTAACCGTCTTGGCCTTGCCGTCCGCGAACGCCTTGGAGCCGGCGATCCCGCTGTAGAAGCCCGCCCCGGGGCTCTGCGTCTTGGGATTGAGCACGCGCTCCAGCGTGTACTGGACGTCGGCGGCGGTGACCTCGCGGCCGGTGTGGAACTTCACGCCGCGGCGCACCTTGAAGGTGTAGGTCTTCCCATCGGACGAGATCGTATACGATTCGGCCAGGTGCGGAACCAGGTTCGTCGTCCCCGGATCGTAGTCCATCAATCCGTCCGCGATCGACTTGATGATCGACCAGTTCTGCCAGTCGTAGCCGATGGCCGGATCGAGGGTGCTGATGTCATCCTTGAACGTCACGGTCATCGTGTTGACGTTCTGTCCGTAGCCCTGTCCCCAGCCGGGAGTGGCGGCCGGGATCAACAGGGCGGCCGCCACGAGCACCACGAGCAGTCTTGCCTTCATACGTCACCTCCCCCGAGTGTGAGTGATCATCCGTACCGGATCTTCGGATCCAGGAGCGGGTAGATCAGATCCGCCATGAGATTGCCGAGCAGGATCGCCACGGCCGAGACGAGCACGACCCCCATGATCACCGGGATGTCGACGATCTGGATGGCCTGCCAGGCGAGCTGGCCGATGCCGGGCCAGCCGAAGACCGACTCGACGACGACGACGCCGCCCATGAAGGTGCCGAAGTCCAGGCCGATCATCGTGACGACCGGGAGGAGCGCGTTGCGCAGCGCATGGCGCGTGAGCACCCGCCGCTCGCCCGCCCCCTTCGCCCGCGCCGTGCGGATGTAGTCTTGATGGATGACCTCGAGCATCGCGGACCGCATCATCCGCGCGTACCATCCGCCCCCGGCGATGCCGAGCGCGATCGAGGGCAGGAAGAGATGGGCCGGCGTCCCGTAGCCGCCGAGCGGAAAGATCGGGATCTTGTATGCCAGGACATACAACAGCAGGAGCCCCACGACGAACTGCGGCGCGGACACGCCGAGGAAGGCGCCAACCATCACGGTGCGGTCGAACCCGCTGCGGCGGCGGGTCCCGGCGAAGATCCCCGCCGGCAGCCCGATGAGGAGCTCGAAGAGGATGCCTCCGACCATGAGCCAGAAGGTCGCGGCGAGGCGCGAACGCAGGAGCGTCGAGACTTCGACCTTCTGAGCATACGACCGGCCGAGGTCCCCGCGGGCCAGACGGCCGAGGTACCGCGCGTACTGCACGGCCAGCGGACGGTCCAGTCCCAGCTCACCCCGGATCCGGGCCACGGTTTCTACCGTCGCGCTGCGCCCCGCGATCATGCGCGCCGGATCGGCCGGCAGAGCGAAGAGAAGAAGGAAGGTCAGCACCGACACGCCGAGCAGGATCGCCACACCCTGCAGCAGCCGCCGCATCACATAGGTGCTCACGGCCCGCCCCCCGGCATCGAGCCGGCGGTCACGGCCCCTGCCCCCGCAGGGTGGGATCGAGCGCGTCCCTGAGAGCATCGCCCACCAGGTTGAAGGCGAGTGAGGTGAGGAGGATGCTCGCACCGGGGAACGCGACCAGCCACGGCGCTTCCAGGAAGTAAGACTGGCTTTCGTTGATCGTCCCGCCCCACGACGGCGTGGGCGGGCGGACGCCCACGCCGAGGAACGACAGCGACGCCTCGAACATGACGGTCGTGCTGATGCCCAGCGTCCCCCAGACCAGCAGGGTGGGCAGCAGATGCGGGAAGAGATGCTTCCAGAAGATGCGTGGCGTGGGAACGCCCAGCGCCCGCGCCGCGTCGATGAACTCGCGGCGGGCGATGGTGAGGACCTGGCCGTAGATCACCCGCGCGATCCACACCCAGTTCACCATGGCGATGACCAGGGCCACGATCCACAGGCTCGGCCGGAGGATGGCGGCCAGCGCGATGGCGAGGATGAGGGCGGGGAAGGCCATCATCAGATCGGTGAAGCGCATGAAGATCGTGCCGATGCGACCCTGGAAGTACCCGGCGATACTGCCGAGCAGGGCGCCGATGGACAGCGCCGCGCCGTTGGCCGCCACCCCGATCAGCAGCGACACGCGCGCCCCGTAGATGAGCCGCGAGAGGAGATCCCGGCCGAGCAGATCGGTCCCCAGCAAGAAGTGCGCGTTGGGAGCCAGCGGGCGTCCATCCTGGGACAACCCGTCTGCGAATTGCTCCGTCGGATCGTACGGGCTGACCCAGGGGGCGAAGAAAGCCAGCGTGAGCAGGACGCCGATCAGGACAAGACCGCCGATGACCGCCGGCTGTCTCCTCACCCGGTGCCACAGTGTTCTCCGGGTACGGGAGACGCTCCCAGGATCCTGAGTGGCGGCTGCGGCGCGAGCGCGCAATGACCGGACGGGCGCCACCTGTGAGTCAGAGACTTGATGTCCGTTCACGCTGGGCGAGTCTGCGCGGATTGGCTTCGCAAGGACAGCGGATTGGCTTCGTAATTACACAGGAGGGAGACGGGTCCTCCCGGCGTAGTCCGGAGCCCATGGCGCCTTTGTTGCCCGGAGCCGCCGTCGTCGCGATCCTCGCGATCGCAGCCTGGCTCCTCGGACCATTGGTCCCTCTGGTCGGCGCTCCGCTGGTCGCCCTCGCCGCCGGCGCGCTCCTCGGAAACACGATGGGTTTGCCGGCGTCGTGGCGGCCGGGCGTGGACTTCACCGTGAAGCGGCTCCTTCGGGTCGCCATCGTTCTGTTCGGCACGACGCTCTCGCTGGCGGAAGTCCTGGCCACAGGAGGGAGCGCGCTCGTCCTCATCGGCGTGACGGTGCTGGCGGCACTGGTGTTCACCTATCTGTTCGGACTGTGGCTCCGCGTTCCGTCCCGCCTCGTCAGTCTGATCGGCGTGGGCACCGCGATCTGCGGGGCGACGGCGATCATCACCGTCGGCCCCATCCTGCGTTCGAGCGCGGAGGAGATCGCTTTTGCCGTGACCACGATCTTCCTATTCAACGCGCTCGCGGTCGCCGTCTACCCGCTGCTCGGCCACCTATTGGCGCTCTCCGACCGGCTCTTCGGGCTGTGGGCCGGCACGGCCATCCACGATACGAGTTCGGTCCTCGCCGCCGCCTACGCGTATAGTGATCAAGCCGGGGCGGTCGCCACGGTCGTGAAGCTTACCCGCACACTAGTGCTCGTCCCCCTTGCCCTGGCGGTCGCTCTCGCCGTCAGCTATCGGGAGATGGGAGAGGGACGGGGAGAGAGGTCGCGCCTCCGGCTTGGGGCGATCTTTCCCTGGTTCGTGCTGTGGTTCGCCGCCGCGGCGCTGCTGCATTCGCTGGGCGTGCTCCCGCCCGCGCTCGTCCGAGTGCTCGGTGTCGTCGGAAAGTTCTTCGTGGTGATGGTCATGGCGGCCGTGGGGCTGGGCGCCGACGCCGCGGCGATGCGCCGGTTGGGGGCGCGTCCGCTGCTCATCGGACTGTTTGCCGCCGTGTTGATCGCCGCGCTCAGCCTGACACTTGCGCGGTGGCTGGCGCGCTGAGCCGTTCTTCGCACAGCAGCACGAAATACGCCGCGCCCATCTGCGCGAACACCTTCCGTGCCTGGACGAGGACGGTGCGCGCCTCCGCGGGCCGCCCCAGCATCTGCAGCGACTCGCCGTACTTCATGAGGGTGAGCCCCCGGTCGATCACGTACTCGCTGGTCTCGAGCGTCCGCAGCGCCGGACGGAAGAGCGCTTCCATCTCCTCACCGCGTCCCTGCGCCGCACGGACCTTCGCCAGTGTCGCCGAGTGGGTGGCGAGGGCCACTTCGTCGATCTCCGGAACGAGGGCCAGCGCCCGTTCGGCATAATCGGCGGCCGCGAGTAGTTCCCCCTTGGCCAGGGTGATCTCGGCCAGCGTGCGGAGGAGCTGGGCCGACTCAGGCTTCAAGCCGTGCTCCCGGCGAAGGGTCTGCGCTTTTCGGACCTGTTCCTCCGCCTCGTCCGGCTTCCCGTGTCTGAGCAGGACCATGGCGAGATGCCGACGCGTCGCGGCTTCGTCGAGCCGGCTGCCCGATCCGCGGAGCAACTTGAGGACCTCCTTGTGCAGGGTCTCGGACTCGTCGCCGCGCCCTTGAAGGTGGGCGGCGATGGCCAGACCCATCAGCGCGGAGGCCTCGCTGATCCGCTCATGATGCTCCCGGCTCAACGCCAGGCCCTCTTCCAGGATCGGGATTGCTTCGGCCAGCCGCCCCGTCTGCAGGATCGCGCGCCCCAGCCAGGTGGTCGTGCGGGCCAGCCCCATGCCGTCGTCGATCTCCCGATAGAGCTCGATGACGCTGCGATACGCCTCCTCCGCCTCGCGAAGGCTTCCGCGCAGATCGCTGGTGACGCTCCCGAGCTCCTCTAGGGTCTCCACCTCACCCTGACGGTCCCCCAGCGACCGGAACAGCTCGAGGGCATGATGCAGAGACTCCTCGGCTTCGTCGCGCTCATCCCGGTCGTATTGGGCGAAGGCGCGGTTGAGCCAGGCCCGGGCCACGAGGTCCATGCGGTCGATCTTCGGAGCCTCGCGGAGCACGATGTCGGTGGCCTCGATCACCGGGGCGGGCGTGCGCAGCCACTTCACAACCTCCGTGTGCTCGATGAGCAGCTCCAGGTACACGGCCAGGTCATGCGTCAGCCCCGCGTTGCGCACGACAGTCAGCGCCCGCTCGAGGAGATGTCCGGCCTCGGGCATCGTGCGGAGATGCGTGGCCCGGGCTCCGGCGCGCCGCAGCGCCGCGATCGCCCGGTAGGCGAGGTCGTGCGCCATCTCCCCCGTGTCGAACTGATTCCGCCAGGCTTGTTCATAGTGCCAGGCCAGCGTGGCGAGGAGGTTCTCTAGCCGCTGGCCCGTCGCACCCTCCAACCACTGCGCGTAGCGGAGGTGGCGTTCGCTGCGGGCTACCTTGGGAAGCAGCGAGTAGGCCACGTCTTTGATCAGGGCGTGCTTGAAGTTGTACTCGCGCTCCCCGGCCAGCGATGACGTCTCGCGCGCCTCGATGAGGTCGCGCTCGCAGAGCCGGTCGAGCGCCGTCGCCACCTCGGGCCCGCCGAGTCCGCTCATCGCCGCGATGGCGCTGAGCCAGAAGAACCGTCCGGCGACGGCCGCGTGCTGGATCACCCGCTTCTCCATTGGCGTGAGCAGATCCAGGCGCGAGGCCAGGATGCCGTGGATCGTGTCCGGGATGCGGATCTCGACCGTCGGCGAAGCAAGCTTCCACCCGTGGTCGCCCCGAACCAGCTCGCCGCCGTCGATCAGGCGGCGGAGGATCTCCTCGATGAAGAACGGGTTGCCCTCCGCCCGGCTGAGGATGGCTTCGCGGACATCCGCGGGGATCGGCTCGCCGTTGAGCAGCTCGGTAACCAGTCTGCGGCATACGTCCGTGCGCAGCGGGGCGAGGGAGAGCGTGGTGTGACTCTCCAGTCGCGCGCCCCAGGCCGGCCGGCGTTCCAGCAGCTCCGGGCGAGCCAGACAGATCGTGAGGATGGGGACGTCTGGTCCGCGGACGGCGACACGCTCGAGGAGTTCGAGAAAGCTCTCCTGCGCCCAGTGCAGGTCTTCGATGATGAGCACGAGCGGCGCCCGCTCGGCCAGCGCCACGAAGAACGCCCGCATCGACGGCACGATGACCTCGCCCCCGCGCCGTGCGTCGGGCGCCACCACCGGAGTCACCCCGACCTGCTCGATCACGCCCGGACGGGTCTCGACCTGCACCTTCAGGGCAGCGAGCCGCTCCCGCCACACCGCCTCGTGAGGGCGGGCCACGTCGAGACCGAGCAGGGCGGTGAGGTCCGCCGTCACCACGGCGCGATCGTCGGCCGGCATCGCCGGCCCGCAGACGCGCTCCACCCCCGCGCGCAGCTTCTCGTGGACGACCGCGGGGGGATCGTTGTCCTTGATGTCGCACTCCTGCTTGATCATCTCGGCGATCGGCCAGTAGGTCAGACCTTCCCTGTAGGACGGACAGCGTCCGCGGAGGATGCGCGCAGTGGCTCCGTCGGGGGGCAGGGTCCGTGCAAACTCCTCCAGGAGGCGGCTCTTGCCGACGCCCGCCGCGCCGAGGACGGTGATGAGGTGCTGGCGGCGGCTCTCCACGACCCGCTGGTACAGGGCGAGGAGGAATTGCCGCTCGTCGTCGCGGCCGATCAGGGGGGCGCGCAGGCGTTTGGCCGCGGTGCCTTCCGCGATCATCACGACCTGCCAGCGGGGGAGATCGGCGAAGCCGGCGCCCAGTTCTCCGGTCAGCGGACGGAACTCCCCGTGCACCCGCAGGGCGCGGAACGTCCGTTCCTCGATGACGATCGCATCCGATGGGGCCTGAGCCTGCAGCCGCGCCGCGAGGTTCACCGCCTCCCCGGTCACCATGGCCTGCCCGGATGCGACGGCCGCGGGATCGGCGACCACCTCACCCGTGGCGATGCCGACGCGGATGTGGAGGCTCATGCCGGTGGAGGCGTTGAGATCGACGAGCCGCTGCTGCATGGCGACGGCCGCACGGACGGCCCGGTCGGCGTCATCCTCGTGCGCGAACGGCAGGCCGAACACCGCCATGACCGCGTCGCCGATGAACTTCTCCACGACTCCACCCTGCCGCTCGACCTCCGCCCGCATCGCCGCGAAGTATTGGGCGATCAGGGCGCGCATCGGCTCCGGATCGATCCGCGTGACGAGCTGCGTCGAGCCGACGATGTCGGCGAACAGGACGCTGAGCACGCGGCGCTCCGTCGCGCCCGCGCTCCCCAGGGCGATCCCGCAGCGCACGCAGAACTGGGCGCTCAGTGAGTTGGCCGACCCGCAGTTGGGGCATCGCTGGGTCAATGAGGTCCCGCAGCGCATGCAGAAGCGCGCGTCGCCGGGATTCTCCTGGCCACACTGGGGGCAGCGGACGGGCGTAGAAATGCTCATGACCTTCTCAGTGTATAACGCCCGCCGCGGCGCCGTCCTTCCAGGCCGCGCGGATTGAGAGGGAGGGTGTTCGGGGTTCGCTCTTCGGTCTAGGGCTCGGCGGAGTAGGCGGCGTTGGCCTCGCGCAATCGCTCGGCCATGGCGGCCATGATCCTGCGGCCGATCGAAGGAGCGGTGGAGAGCAACTGCCAGAATTCTCGTTGTCCGACGACGAGCAGGCGCATCTCCGTGGCCGCTTCAACCGTCGCGGATCGCGGCGCGCCGTCGATGAGGCTCATCTCGCCGAAGAAGTCACCCCGGCCGAGACGGATGGCACGTCCACGCGCGGGCCGGACGACGGCTTCGCCATCGACGATGATGAACAGCTCGCGCCCGGTGTCGCCCGCCTGGGCGAGTTTCCGGCCCGCCTCGACCTCGACCTCATCGGCAAGCTTGGCGACCTGGCTCAGTTGCTGCCCGGACAGGCCGTCGAAGAACGCGACCTTCTTCAACAGTGCGACCTTATCCGACTTCGGGCCCCAGAACGCCATGACCGCCACCTCCGAGATGTTAGCGACTGTTTTGTCTATGCGGGGGAACTTCCCTTCCACCTACAGGCCGGACAGCCTACAGGCCGGACAGCGCGGTGATCCGCTGAACGCGGGCGGACTGCAGGAAGGTCGCGCGGATAGGCTCGTCGGTGACGCTCGCAGCGATCCGGTCGATGATCTCCCGTGCCGCGCGGGCGCTCTCACGCGCCGCCGTCGCGCGGCCCAGCAGCTCCTCCACGTCCGCGCGGACGGCAAGTGAGCGCCATTGCAGCGGGAGGCGTCCCGCAGCCTCTGCCTCGCGCACGACATCCGTGTACAGCGCCACCGCGTGCTCGCTGCCGTCGCTCCAGGCCACCCCGGCTTCGAGCAGCCGGACCATGGGACGCCACCGGAGTGTCCCGCTGTCCGCGACCAGCGCCGCCAGCTTCCGCGCCGCATCCTCGGCTCCGGCCCGGTCCCCGCGGGCCAGCGCCAGGCGACCCCCAGCGTAGAGCAGCTCCTGGGGCATAGACGCCCTCGTCTGTGATCGCTCGAGGTCTTTCCAGGCTTCCGCCAGGTAGTGCCGCCCGTCGTCAAGGCGGCCAAGCTCGATCGCGTCCAGGGCCAAGCCGGCGAGAAGCCAGGGCTTCCAGGCGGCGCCGCTGAGGGTCTCCGCGACGCTCACCGCCTCCCTGCCGGTCTCGTCCGCGCCTGCCGGATCTTCCAGCTCCCGCCGGGCTTCGGCGACCGCCCCGAGGTTGTAGACGAGGAATCGTGGCGCCCGGATCTCTCGCGCCAGTTGCGCTCCCCTCAAAGCGGCTCCGAGCGCCCGGCCGACCTCGCCCCAGGAGAGATCGATGATGGCCGAACTCCACAGCGCCACAGCGAGGTTGCGGATGTCACCGATCTCCGCGAGCGTGGCCAGCGAGCCGGCCGCGTGGACGCGGGCGGACGCGTCGTCGCCGAGGGCGTGCTGGGCGGCGGCGACCATGAACCGATTCTCCCCCGCCAGCGAACGGTTGCCCGCGGCCGCGCTCATCTCCATAGACGCTTGAAGGTTCTCGAGCGCCTCGCGGAACCGGCCCAGGAAGAACAGGTTCTCGCCCAGCCCGTGGACGCTCTCCGTCAGCGCCTCCGGGTCATCGTATCCTGCCAGCAGGTCGTGGGCTTCCTGGTGTACACGCAACGCCTTCTCGTTGCGACCATCGCTGAAGTAGGTGAAGCCGATGTGATTGAGCACACGCGCGGTGAGCTGCGGGTCGCCGAGACGGCGGGCGAGGGCCAGCGCGGGATCGAGTGCGGCGAGCGCCTCCTCGATACGATCCTCGCGGCGGAATGAGTGACCGATGTGATCGAGCGCGATGACCTCCCAGGAAGCCTCACCCATTTCGCGTGCAAGCTTCGCCAGGGCGGTGAAGTCCTCTCGGGCGCGGTCCCACTGTGCCAGGAACATCCAGGCCCTGCCGCGTCCCTCCAGCAGGGGAAGCCGCTTGGCGGGATCGGGAGCGAGATCGAGGGCGCGCGTGTAATGATCCAGCGCCGTGGTCATCGCGTACACGGCGGCCGCCCGTCCCGCGGCAACGGACAGCGCGCCGAGAGCCTGGCGCTGCGCGTCTCGGTCCGGCGGCGCGCCGAGTTCATGACCCAGCATGACCACCTGCAGCCAGTGGTGCGCGACGAAGTCGGCGAACTCCGCCCTGCGGTCTCCCGCGATCCGCTCCATCCAGCCGGCGACCTGCCGGTGCATCTGCTCCCGGGACGCCTTGGAGATCGTGGCATAGGCGACGTCGCGGATAAGGATATGCCGGAACGTGAACTCTTCCTCGCCGAGGACGGTGGAGCGGAGCTTGTGGATCAGAAGTTCCTTGGAGACCAAGGCGGCGACCGCGTCCTCCAGCGAGGCCGTTCCTGCGATCTCCCGCACCGCCCCCAGCCAGAAATCCTTCCCCTGCACTGCGGCCGCCTGGAGGACCTGCTTTTCGCCCGGGGGAAGCGCATCGACACGGGCCGCGATCACCGCGTGGATGCTGTCGGGGATGATCACCTGGGCCTCGGGGACGGTCAGGACCCAGTCCCCGCGTTCCACCAGGACGCCCTGCTCGATGAGCGCGCGGAGCATCTCTTCAAGGAACAGCGGGTTTCCTTCAGCCCGGCTGATGAGTTGCTCCCGCACGCGGTCCGGCAGCGGCCGGCCGCCGAGGATGCCGTCCATCAGCACGAGGCTCTCGTTTCCGTTCAACGGTTCGAGGACGAGCGTCGTCGCGCTCCGCTTGCCTCCCATCCACTGAGGACGCCGCTCGAGGAGTTCGGGCCGTGAGAGGATGAGGTGCAGCAGCGGGATGTCCCGGCACCAGTCCGCCGCCTGCTCCAGGAAGTCGATGGTGACGTCTTCGGCGGAGTGCATGTCCTCGAGCACTAGGAGGAGCGGACGTTCCCGCGCCAAGGCCTGGAAGAACACCCGCATCCCGGTAAACAACTCCTCGCGGGCAAGCGTCCCACCCGGATCTCCCAGCGCCAGCACCGACCGCAGGGGACCAGCCGCCTGAGGGATGGCGAGGCGCTCCACCTCCCGCGTCAGCTTCGTGATCGCCACCTCGCTGCTGTCGCCGAAGAGGATCCCGCAGTGTTCGCGGATCGTCGCGCCGACGGACCAGAAAGGCACGCCGGTGCCGTAGGGCAAGGCGCGGCCGCGCAGGATGCGCACGCCGTCCGCGCGCGTGCGGAACTCGCGGATCAGGCGAGTCTTTCCTACGCCTGCGGGTCCTAGGATGGTGACGGTGTGCCCGCGCGCTTCGCGCCGGGTGCGCCGGAGGTAGCTCTCCAGGAGCAGAAGCTCTTCTTCCCGCCCGACGAATGGGGTGGCGCCGAGTTCACGTTCCCGTGGTACCCCGATCTCGTCGAGTTCCCACGCTTGCAGCGGGCGGTCCACTCCTTTGACCTGCAGCGGCGGGACCGGGCGTAGCACGGCTGCCCCGCGCAGCAGTCCTGAGGTCCGATCCCCAAGCAGGATCTGCCCTGGCGCCGCGTGCTGCTGCAGACGCGCGGCAAGATTCACGGCTTCCCCGGTCATCAGGAACTCGCCCTTCTCGAGCCCGCGGGGGTTGGCCACGATCTCGCCGGTATTGATCCCTATGCGTACCGGGGGGAGCGCACCGGCAATGATCTCGGGCGCGATGCGCTGCCGGATGGCCACCGCCGCGCGGGCGGCCCGTTCGGCGTCATCCTCATGGACGCTGGGCAGCCCGAACACGGCGGCGACGGCGTCGCCGATGAATTTCTCGACGGTCCCGCCGAAACGCTCGATCTCTTCCTGTGCGATGGCGAAGAATCGCTGCATCCGGGCGTGGACGCGTTCGGGATCCAGCGCCGCGGTGGCCTGCGTGGACGCCACGACGTCGACGAACAGCACCGTGACGAGCTTGCGCTCTTCGGCGCGCGCGGTCGCCTCCAGCGGGCTGCCGCAATTCCCGCAGAACCGCATCTCCGCGGGATTCTCGAAGCCGCAGACGCGGCACCGGCTCATGATGTCTCTGAGGTTACGCTCCGCTCGGAGAGAGGTCCTTCACTCCGTGAGGAGGGCACGAAGGGCGGACGCATCCTCCTCACCCCGCCCCTCCTCCACGAGCCGCGCGTACCGCGCCGTTGTGCTCTGCAGGTGCGGAAGTGCGAGACCCGCCGTTTCCGCCAGACCCGAGGCGAGCCGCAGATCCTTCAATTGCGTGCTGGCCTTTCCTCCGGGGGCGTAGGCCCGGGTGATCATGCGCGTGCCGTGGATCTGCAGGATCTTCGAGTCGGCGAATCCTCCGCGCAGCGCCGACTGGACGAGCGACGGATCGAGGCCGCTGGTCTCGGCCAGGGTCAGCGCCTCCGCCACCGCCTCAATCGTCAAACTCACGATGACCTGGTTGATCAGCTTCGTGATGTGGCCCGCTCCGGCTCCACCGACATGCACGACTCCGGTGCCCAGCCCCTCGAGCACCGGCCGGACGTGCGCGATGTCCTCCGCCGTGCCGCCGGCCATGATCGCCAGCGTCCCCGCCGCGGCCCCCTCGGGCCCTCCGGAGACCGGCGCGTCTACCCAGCGGATGCCTTTTGCCGCCAGGCGGGCGGCGTGCAGGCGGGAAGCGCCGGGATCGGACGTCCCCATGTCGAGGACGCTCTGCCCGGGGTGAAGATGCGGCTCGATCTGCGAGAGAACCGCGCCGACAGCCGCGGAATCGGCGAGCATGAGCAGGCAGACTTCAGCTCTTGCCGCGTCCTCGAGAGATGGCGCGAGCGGGATCCCTGTGACGAGCGCAGGATCGAGCGGCGAGCGGTTCCATCCCCGCACGGGCAAGCCGCGCGCGAGGAGCGTGCGGGCCATCGGCCGGCCCATAAGTCCGAGGCCGAAGACGGAGATGGTGATCGTGGCGGGCATGCCGGATTCGCCTCCTTCGGCGACGGGGTTTGGGGCGCTCCATGTCGGCCGCCGCAGGGCGACGCGTGTCCCGCCCTGCAGCAGGGACGCGGCGCAGCCGCGGGTCCGGATTCATGCAGGCGCGCGGCGCAGCCGCGAGTCCGGATTCGCTACTGGCCGAAAGAGGCGATCTGAAATACGACGAGAAGGAGGACAATCCCATTCCTCCCGCCTCGTCAAATGCGAACGCGGCTACCCACTATTGGCGATTCCAGACGCGGGGCTGCGCCCGCGCTTGCCTGGCGCAAGCTTCGCTCCCGCGCCTGCTAGGGCAGGGCGGCTAGGGCCTGCTTTAACTGATTCGAGACGACTGACGCATAGGGCTGGACCAGGTTCACGTCGTCGCTCTTCAACGCGGTGAGGATGAGCATGTGCGCGGCGTTCGTGAACTTGAGCGCCTGTTCCGCGCCCCCGACGCCCGCGGCTTGCGCAGCCTGCAGGTCGGGGATGATCCCGTTGCCTTGTCCCTGGCACGGGTTGCCTGGTGCGGCGTTGAAGTTCGGTCCCTTGGGCCCCTCGAGACAGTTCATCGTGTGCTGCAGGTGGGTCTTTGATGCGGCGACCGCCGTGCCGCGCTGCGCCAGCTCTCCGGAATGGAAGATGGCGGTCGTCAACTGCGTCTTGGCTGCGGCCGCCCCACTCTGCGCCACTGCCGTCTGGGGCAGCGCGTACGCGATGGCAACGGCCACCACAATGAATGCGACGACAACTCTCACAGCGTCTCCTCCTTGGAATCCGTGATCCTGCACACTCCTGTGTCGCATCATCATCCTCAGTGATTGTAACGAACCTGTCAGTCCGGGGTTCCCGGATGTTACCAGTCTCTCAGTCGGGAGGAGCGGGCCCGGGAAATGTGAAGACCCCGGCACCGGCCGGGGTCTTCACCTCAGGCATGGCCTGCGGCCTATTGTGTCGGGAACCAGCTCTCACCGCTGGGCGTCCAGGGTTGGGGCGAGGGAGCCGGCATCTCCTCGGCCTTCGGCTTGGGCTTGGGAGCCGCGCGCTTCCGGGCTGCGGGCTTCTTCCGTGCGGCTTTCGCCCGGCCACCGCGCGTGGCCTTCCGGGTTGCCTTTCGGGCCGCCGGCTTGCGCCGGGCGGCCTTCTTCTTGGCAGGAGCCTTACGTTTCTTCGCAGCCTTTCTCGCCACGCTCTCTCCCCCCTTGAAGTTGTATCGATGACTCCTCTGCAAGTGGCCCCATTCAAGAGCCCCTCGCTTGGGTCCTGCTTGAGAGCTTCGATCGCTCTAAAAAGCTGAGAGCCGGCCTCGTGCTGGGGCCGGCTCTCACGAGCTCTGACTTGGGGTTACTTCTTGATGCCGAAAGCAGCGTACTGGAGCGGGATGTACGACTGCCACTGCTCCGGCACGCTTCCCTCAGGGAAGATCGCCGTCACAGGGCACACCGACTCGCAGGCGCCGCAATCGATACACTCCTCAGGATGGATGAACAATATCGAATTTAGCTGCTCCTTTGTGATCCCGGTCTCCGGCGGGACGTGCGTCGCCTCTCCCCGGGGGATGACCTGCTTGTCGACACCCGCTCCGGTGGACGGATCCGGGACGACGAACGCGCCGGCGTCCTCCACGTATTCGTAGATGCAATCCACGGGACAGACCTCGACGCAGGCCCGGTCCTTGGTCCCGACGCACGGCTCGGCGATGATGTAGGTCACCGTTCCACCTCCAGACGTACCCCGATCACCAACGGCAGCCTGTTTCAGCGTAACACCGGCCCCCACCGAGAAGAAGTCCTCAGCGGCCCAAAGTGTGTCATTCTCGGAGAGGGAGGAAGTGTTGCACATATGCAGAGTATCAGAGACAATACTCAGAGTATGGCCACCCCTTGCAATGATCGCCGGATTCGCAATGAACTTGGAAGGATGAGGTGATCGACGTCATGGTCGGTGAGCGGTACGGCAGACTCCTTGGGCCACCTCCGGCACGAGAGACGATCGGCGCTGCCGTCTACCGGCAGCTGCGCGATGCGATTCTGACCGCGCGCATTCCGATGGGGACGCGGATCAATGAGGCGGAACTCGCTTCCGATTGGCGGATCAGCCGCACGCCGATCCGTGATGCCCTCAGACGTCTGGAGGCTGAGGGGCTGGTTCAGGCGGCGCCCGGCCGGGGGATGATCGTTCCGATTCTCGCCCGTTCTGATGTCGATGAGTTGTTCGCGATGCTGGAAGGGTTGGAGGGGGTGGCGGCGCGGCTCGCGGCCGAGCAGGCCACCCCGCCGTTCCTTGCCCAACTGAACACGCTGCTCAAGACCTACGGGACGGCGCTCAAGAGGGACGACACCGCTCAGCTGCTGCTCATCGAAGGAGCGCTGCACGACGCCATCGCTCAGGTGACGCAGAATCGCAGACTCGAGCAGGCCATCCAGGTGGCCCGTCTTCGCCTGTATCAGATCCACGGCCGTAGCTATGCTTTGAGGGGTCGTGCCGGACGTACGTTCCGCGAGATGGCGACGCTCGTGGCCGCGATCCGGACCCGGAATCCATCACGGGCAGAGACCAGTATGCGTGCGCATCTGTCCAGTCTCCACGCGGACATCGCTGCGGCGTTCGAGGAGCTCAGCGCGCCGGCATCGCCCTGAGCGGCTGAATCGCCGCGAAATGTGCGGTGCTATACTGTGGGCAACGCGGCAACGGAGGCAAGTGTAGATGGTCGACGTGACGGGTCCCGGTGTCCGGCCGGCGGGCCCCGTGATCGCGGGCTACGAGGCGATCGACGCGGGCGTGCTGGAGACCTTTCCATACGAGTACGCCGGGAAGGAGACCGCGGTGGACATCATGACTGATGAGTTCACCGCGGTGTGCCCGTGGTCGGGGCTTCCGGATTTCGGCAGCGTGACGATCCGGTATCTGCCTGGGAAGAAGATCCTGGAGCTGCGCTCGCTGAAATATTACCTCCTATCGTTCCGCAACGTCGGGATCTATCAGGAGCATGCCGTGAACCGGATCGCCGACGATCTGGTGCGCGCCGTGGAGCCGAAGTGGATCGAGGTGACGCTGGACTATAAGATCCGCGGGGGCCTTCACACGATCTGCAAGGTGCGCTGGCCGCAGTGACCCGGTATCGCGCCGGTGCCATGCTCGCGGAGATCGGTGTGATCGCCGCGCTCTATGCGGCGCTCACGATCATCTTGCAGCCCGCCAGCTATGGTCCGCTGCAGTTTCGGTTGGCGGAAGTGCTCAAGCCGCTGGTTATCTGGGAGCCGCACCTCATCCCCGCGTTCGTGCTGGGGAATTTCCTCTCGAACCTGGCCAGCCCGTATGCCGGGGCGTGGGAGCTCATCTTCATGCCGCTGATGAACCTGCTCGGCGCCTCGGTGTGCTATCTCGTGGGGCGGCGATGGTCCTTTGCGGGCGCGGGTCTCTATGCGCTGCTCATCGCCGCGGCGGTCTCGCTCATGCTCTCCGCGCTTACCGGTCTGCCCTTCCTCGGGCTGCTGCCGGAACTTCTGGCCGGCGAAGGCATCCTCATCGTCGGCGGCGTGCCGCTGATGCGGGCCGTTCTCCGGGCCGCGGAGCCTACGCGGCGACGCTGGCGCGCGGCGTAACCGGGCGCGCTCTCCGCCGCTCCGATCGATAGGCGAGCCAGACCCGATAGATGGCGTAGAGCGCGGCGCTTCCGAGCCCGGCCCTCCCGGGACCGAACGCCGCCTCGAGGCGACTCTGGACGAATCCGCGGAAGAAGACCGCCTCGAAGATTCCTACCGTGAGCGCCATCGTCAGAGAGGAACCCAGTCCACCGGAGCAGGGAACTTCACGCGCGCCAGGGTGATCGAGTACTGGATCCCGGCCAAGACCACGGCCAGGATCGCGGTCGTCTTCCATCCTTGGAGGGTGATCCCGAGGCTTCGGAGCGGACGTCGCCGCACCCAGACGGTGTAGATGACGGGCCCTACGACGCCGATCACCAGGGCAGACGCGAAGGACAGGAATAGACCGGTCACACGGGCCGTCGTGAAGACGGTGAAGGCTACCCGGAACAGCGCAACGATTACGACAAAGAGGAGAGCGATGACGGCCAGATCCATCCCGTCCGGACGGGGGACGGAGCAGGACGATCCGGTCTGACCGCGTTCTGCGTCAGGCGGACGGCGACGGCCCCCGGGGTCGCCGGCCAGGCATCAGGCGAGGAGCCCATGCGTATCAGGCGCTGAGACCATCTGGGCAAGTAGGCGGCGGAATCGAAGAGCGGGCGCGCCCACGCCCGCTCTCCATCCTACCGAGGCTTAGCGGTGTCTGATGGACACCACCTTGGGCTGCAGGAAATACAGCAGGTAATCGGGGCCGCCGACTTTCGCGTCGGTACCGCTCATGTTGAACCCACCGAAGGGGTGCACGCCGACCAGGGCTCCGGTGCACTTCCGGTTCAGGTAGAGATTCCCGGCCATGAACTCCTCTCGGGCTTTGGCCAATCGCAGCGGATCACGGGAGAAGACCGACCCGGTGAGCCCGTACTCCGTCCCGTTCGCGATGTCGAGCGCGTCGTCAAAGTCCCGCGCCTTCATCACAGAGACGACCGGTCCGAAGATCTCCTCCTGGGCGATCCGCGCCGTGCGCTCGACGTCCACGTACACCGTGGGCTGGATGTAGTGCCCGGTGCCGTCGCCGGGCTCGCCGCCCGCGGCCAGCCGCCCCTCCGCCTTCCCGATCTGGATGTACTCGAGGATGGTCTTCTTCGCACCCTCGTTGATCACGGGTCCGGCGGGGTAGTTGTCCTTCGCCGGCCCCTGCTCGAGCGCGCGGACCTTCTCGACGAAACGTTCCACGACGTCCCGGTAGACGCCCGCGGTGGCCACCAGGCGGGAGCCCGCCGAGCACTTCTGGCCCTGGAACCCGTAGCCGGAGGTGACCGCCGCCGCCACGGCGTCGTCGAGATCCGCGGTTTCGTCGATGATGATCGCGTTCTTCCCGCCCATCTCGGCGATGCAGCGCTTCAGCCAGATCTGTCCCGGCGAGACCTTCGCGGCGTTCTCATAGAGACGGAGTCCGACATCCTTGCTCCCGGTGAAGGCGATCATCCGTACGCGCGGATGGAGCACGAGCGGATCGCCGACGCTGCCGCCCGAGCCGGTGATGATGTTGAGCACACCCGGCGGCAGTCCGGCCTCCTCCATCACCTCGAGGAAGACGTAGACGTTCGCCGGTGAGTCGGAGCTCGGTTTCATGACCACGGTATTGCCGGCGGCGATGGCGCCGGCGGCCATGCCCACCGGGATGGCGAGGGGGAAGTTCCACGGTGGGATGACGGCGACGACGCCGATCGGGATGTACCGGTAGTCGCTGAACTCCTCAGGATTGGGAGCGAGCGGATAGCCGTGATCGTAACGCAGCGCCTCACGGGCGAACCACTCGAGGTGGTCGATCGTCTCCGCGACATCCCCGTCGGCTTCGCCCCAGTTCTTGGCGACCTCATAGACCTGCCAGGCTCCGGCCCAGAACTTCCGCCGCCGCAGGCGGTCCGCGGCGCGCAGCAGGATCGCGGCGCGTTCCTCGGCGGGGACGCGGGACCATGTCCGGAACGCCTCGTCCGCGGCACTGACCGCCATCTGAACGTGCTCGGGCGTGGCCTTCTGGCAGACCGCCACGGCCTCCGTCTTCTGGCTTGGGTTGAATGACGTGAATTTCTCTTTTGTCGTGACGCGCTTCCCGCCGATGACCAGGGGAAGTTCTTTGCCGAGGTCCGTGCCCACCGCGCGCAGCGCCTCGAGCATCGCGGTGCGTCCGGATTCGCTCGAGAAATCGGTGAAGGGTTCGTTGCGGAACTCAGGGAGAGCCATCTACCACCTCCGTGACGCACCGGCGGGGAATGCGGTGCAGCCTCTCGTTGCGGCCCCTCCATTATACCGTTGATTGATTTCGGCGGAACCTATCTTGTCAACTGGGCGCTTCCCGAGTATGTAGGAGTACGGGTGAGGTATCATGTCGAGCGGGGGCGGCCGCCGGCCCAGCGGGGTCAGGCGGCAGCATGTAGGGGGTGGAGTAGTGTGGCACGGTATGTGACCGTCCTGGTAATCGCGGGCCTGATGTTGGGTCTGGCGGGCGTTCCTCTCGCCGCCGCGCCGAGTTTCCGCGGGCTCTCACTGTCGACCCCGTACCCGGCGCAGACGATCCGGGCGGGGGAGCGCGTCACGCTGACGCTCACCGTGAAGAACTTCGGTCTGCCTCCGCAGCCCGTGGCGCTTCGTGTCGTGGAAGCCCCGCCGGGCTGGCGCGCGGCGATCCTCGGTGGAGGCCGTCCCGTTACGGCCGTCTACGTCGTGCCGGATCAAGACGCCGTGGTATCACTCCAACTCGATCCTCCATCCAGGGCAGGCGCGGGGACGTTTCGCTTTCTGGTTCTCGCCCAAGGCGTGACCGCCGGGGCACGGTTGCCCTTGACCTTGACCATCGGTCAGGTGCAGCCATCGCGCCTCGGGCTCACCGCGGAATTGCCGGTCCTGCGCGGACCATCCACATCAAGCTTCCAGTACCGGCTGTCCCTGAAGAACGAGAGCGACCGCGACCTCCTTGTCAATCTGGAGGCGCGCACGCAAAAGACTTTTCAGGTCACGTTCACGCCGGCATTTGCCAGCCAGCAGGTGACCAGTCTGCCCGTGAAGGCGGGCGAGTCGAAGGACATCGATGCCGCGGTCACCCTGCCTCGTGAGGTGCCGGCCGGTACCTATGAGATCGTGGTAGTTGCGGGCGTGGGTGAGGCGCGGGCACAGATCAAGTTGGGCCTGGAGGTCACCGGCCGTCCCGACCTCTCGCTCACGACGCCCGACGGGCGGCTCTCCGGCCGCGCCTATGCCAACCGCGCGACTCCATTCAAGTTCGTCGTGAAGAATCAAGGCGGTGCCGCCGCCCGGGACGTGGAGCTCTCCGCATCAGAGCCGAGTGGATGGGAGGTCACATTCGACCCGCAGCGGATTGACGGCGTCCTGCCCAACCAACAGCGCGAGGTCACCGCGTCGATCAAGCCGGCCGCAAAAGCCGTGACCGGCGACTATGTCGTGACGATGCGGGCCAGCGCGGGCGAGGCGTCGTCCTCCGCGGACTTCCGCGTCACCGTGTACACCTCGACCCTGTGGGGGTTGACGGGGATCCTGCTCGTGGCCATCGCGCTCGGCGTCGTCAGCCTGGCGGTCTCGCGGTACGGCCGGCGCTAGGCTGTGGGATCGGACGCGATGGCCCCCGTCATCGAGACAGCGGCGCTGTGCAAACGGTACGACTCGATCGTCGCCGTGGACAACCTTGATCTCGTCATCGAGCATGGCGAAGTCTTCGGGCTGCTCGGGCCGAACGGTTCGGGCAAGACCACGACGATCCTGATGCTGCTGGGTCTGACCGAGCCGACCTCGGGTGAGGTGCGGGTGCTCGGGCGGGATCCGTCGCGCAGTCCCCTCGCCGTGAAACGGCAGGTTGGGTACCTCCCCGACTCTGTCGGGTTCTACGATGAGCTCTCCGCGCGCGAGAATCTCCGCTACACGGCGCACCTGAACGGCTTCCCACGGGATGAGGCCGAGACGCGCATGGATGAGGTGCTCGCGCGGATGGGACTCTCCGACGTCGCCGGCCGCCCCGTCGGCACGTACTCCCGCGGAATGCGGCAGCGGCTCGGTCTGGCTGACGTCCTCCTCAAGCGCCCCCAGGTCGCCATCCTGGACGAGCCGACCATCGGGCTGGACCCCGAGGGTGCGCTGGAGTTCCTCGGCCTCATCCGCGCGCTCAAGGGAGATGGAATCACCGTGCTCCTTGCGTCCCACCTCCTCCACCAGGTCCAGGCGGTCTGCGATCGCGTGGCGCTGTTCGACCGCGGCCGCATCGTTCTGGCCGGGACCGTGGATGATCTTTCGGAACGGGTGCTCGGCGGCGCGTACCGCATCCATCTCGAGGTTGACGGACAGACCTCGGCCCTCGACGCCGCGCTGGCCGAAGCGCCCGGCGTGGTCCGGGTGCTCCGTGAGCCGCCGCGCGGCTATCTCATCGAGGCGCGGTCCGACGTGCGCGGCGTCGTAGCCCGGCGTGCCGTCGCGTCCGGCGCGGCACTGCTGTCCTTGAACCTCGAGCGGTTGGGCCTCGACGAAGTGTACGCCCGCTACTTCCAGGATGCTCGACGCGATGGCTGACCGGTCCGCCGCCCCCGAGCCATCACCTGTTGCGGCCGCCGGCGCGGCGGCGCCGAGGCGGGAAGGTTCCCCCTGGACCGGCCTGTGGGCGGTCACGTTGAAAGAGCTGGCCGACCACCTGACGAGCATCCGGATGCGTGTCCTGGAGGGGTTGATCCTCCTCACCGCGCTAGGCACGGTAACCGCGGCGATCCAGACGCTGCGGACGACGGTCGGCGAGGATCCGTTTCTTTTCCTGCGGATCTTCACAACGGCGCAGCAGGCGGGCGACCTCGATTACTCCTTCGTCC
>DATDEG010000239.1:0-5544 GCA_036523465.1 bacterium | reverse complement strand
TGGGCATAGACAGCGTGTTCAGACCTCTCCATCGAGTCTACGGTGGTCATAGGCTGCCGTTGCTCTTGAGGGGATTTGCCGTTGAAGAGGAATGCTTTTGGGTGAAAGACGATGCAAACCGATGGACCATGACCGAGCGAGCCGACGCGATGGGGCGCTTGCCGACCTCGCATGTCTACGGTCTCGGGTGCTTTCGCCTACGCCTCAATCGGGCAGCGGATGAGGACGCATAATGATCACCCTCTTCACTGCACCGAAGCCCTTCACTGGTCGGTTCGCAGACATTCAGCGGAATACCATTCGTAGCTGGCTTCGGTTGGAGCCGAGGTGCGAAATTCTGCTGATCGGGCCGGACCAGGGTGTTGCGGCGGCAGCGAAGGAACTGGGCGTACGTTACACCGCTCACGTCGAGATGAACGAGTACGGGACGCCTCTTGTCAATTCGGTCTTCGCTGAGGCCGAAAAAGCCGCGGCGGACGAGATTCTCTGCTACGCTAACGCCGATATCATCTTTCTCGGTTCCCTTCTGTCCGCAATTCGTATGGTGGAAAATCGAGGGCGGTTTCTCGTCGTCGGCCGGCGGTGGGATCTGAATGTGCCGGGATCGATGACGTTCGATCCTGGATGGGAGAGTGAGTTGACCTCCCGTCTGCGGGAAAGGGGTAGGCTCCATGGACCCAGTGGGATTGATTACATGGTCTTCCGCCGCGGCTTGTGGGGGGCCATCCCCCCGTTCGCGCTCGGCCGGATGGTGTGGGACAATTGGCTGCTCCACGCTGCATTATCCTCAGGTGTGCTCGTCGCCGACGCTACCGCAGTAGTGACAGCAATCCATCAGGCGCACGACTATTCTCATCATCCGGCCGGCAGACTGGGAATCTGGCATGGACCTGAAGCCACACGGAACCTCGAACTGGCTGGGGGGCTTCGAAACACGGCCACGCTGCGCGACGTCCCCTTCCTGCTCACTTCGGATGGACTCCGGACACGGAGTGTTGCGAGCAGGCTATTTTATCGCGTCGTGCGGAGCTTCTCACCTCGGCGCCTGTCGGAATTGTGGGGGAGCCTTCGCGGTTTGGGGACGAGGATGGCGCAGCGAAGCGACTCCTGAATTCTTGGCTAACCCGGTGCGATTTCTACGCTCGGTGGAGCCTGTTCGAGGATCGCGGTCATGAACCTCTGGGTTCTCAACCACTACGCCGACACACCTGACCGCCAGGCAACGCGGACCTTTGATCTCTGCCGAGAACTCGCCCACCGTGGCCACCGGACAACCATCTTTGCATCGAGCTTCAATCACTACACGTTTCGGGAGGAACGCCTCAGCGGCCGCACGACATGGAAGAGTGAAGAAATCGACGGTGTGCGTGTCGTCTGGATCAAGACGCATCCCTACCGGAAGAACGATTGGCACCGGGTCATCAACATGTTGTCCTTCGCGGCGCGGGCCGCCTCAACGGCGTGGCGCCTTCCTGAACGGCCGGACGTGATCATCGGCGTCACCGTGCACCCGTTCACACCGGTGGCGGCGTATGCGGTGGCCAGGCTCAAGCATAGCCGCTTCTGCTGTGAGGTCACAGACCTCTGGCCGGAGACCCTCATCCAGTTCGGTGATCTATCCCCGCGAAGCCCAGTGGCCTGGGCGTTGCGCCGTTTGGAGCGGTTCACGTTTCAGAGAGCAGAGCGGATCTTCGCTCTCTGGAGGCACGCGGACCGCTACTTCGCCGGCCTCGGCGTGCCCGCCGCCAAGGTCGTCTGGCTGCCCCACGGCGTGCCGTCCACGCGCTTCCAGGGCGTGCCTGCGTACAACGGCACATCACCCGACGGCTTCACGATCATGTACACGGGAGGGCTCCTGCGCGCCAACGCCCTTGACCTTGTGCTCGAGGTGGCCCGTGAACTCCAGAGTGAACGCGCGGTCCGATTCGTGTTCGTCGGAGATGGATCGGACCGGGCCCGTCTGGTCGAGAAGGCCGGGGCGTGGAGGCTGGGAAACGTGGAATTCCGCGGGGCTGTCCCCAAACAGCAACTCGCAGAAACCATGGCTGAAGCCGATGCTTTCATCCTCAGCCTCCAGGATCTGCCGCTATACGATTATGGGATCAGCCTAAACAAACTCTGCGATTACCTCGCGGCCGGGCGACCGATCTTGTTCGCCGGGCGGTCGAGTTATAACCCTGTCGAAGACGCGCGCGCCGGATTCACCGTCCCCCCGGGCGACGTCCAGGCCATGGCGGCCGCGATTAGGGCCATGATGGCCCTGTCGCCTCAAGAACGGGCCGCAATGGGCCGGAATGCGCGGCAGTACTTACGAGAGCATCACGACATCGGCGTCCTCGCCGATCGCTTGGAACAGAGTCTCGCATGACGTTGCCGCCTCCGGAGCAGGTGTGGTCGTCAGCCACCCGTTCCAGCGCCTGGAGGGCCGTGGAGGAGCGACTGAAGCGTCTCCTCGATCTGTTCGCCGCGGCCATGATCCTGACCGTCTTCGCCCCGGTCCTCCTCGTGATCGCGGCTCTCATCCGGCGGGATTCCCCCGGTTCCATCCTCTATCATGGCCTCCGAGTCGGCAGGGGCGGAAGACCATTTTGCATGATCAAGTTCCGCACCATGATCGTCGGCGCCGATACGCACGGCGGTCCATCCACTGCCGATGACGATCCCCGCATCACGCGGATCGGGCGCCGGTTGCGGAGGTACAAGCTGGACGAGCTGCCGCAGCTCCTCAATGTGCTCAGAGGCGAGATGAGCCTCGTCGGCCCGCGCCCTGAGGTGCCCGAATACGCAGCCCTGCTCACGGGAGAGGAGCGTGCGATCCTCTCTGTGCGTCCGGGGATGACTGATTGGGCGTCAATCTGGGATATTGATGAAGGGCGGATGCTCGCAGGCAGCAGCGACGCGGAGCGGAAGTATCTGGAGGAGATCCGCCCGCAGAAGGTCCGGCTCCAGATGAAGTACGTGCGGGAGCGGTCGGTCGTGACTGATCTGAAGATCATCGCGCAGACGGTGGCACGTCTGCTTCGGCCCCGCGTGACGGGTGAACGTTCGGCGTCCGGAGGAGCGAGCCGATGACCGATGCCATTGCGGCTCAGATCCCCCCGCCGGCGGAAGAGCTGTCCGTCGACCGCTGGATAGACCTGTACCGGACGATGGTGCGCATCCGCCTGTTCGAGGAGTGCGCCGCGGACCAGGTCGAGGTCGGAGAGATCAAGACCCCCTGCCATCTGTACATCGGGCAGGAGGCCGTGGCTGCCGGTGTCTGCGCCGCGCTCCGGACCACGGACTACGTCTGGGGCGGTCACCGCTCGCACGGGCACTACCTCGCCAAGGGCGGAGACATGCGCGCGATGATGGCTGAGCTATATGGCAAGCGCACGGGGTGCTCGCGGGGACGGGGCGGATCGATGCATCTCATCGCCCCGGAGGTCGGCATCCTGGGGACGGTGCCGCTCGTGGCGGCGACGATCCCGCTCGCCGTCGGTGCCGCGCTCGCCTCCCGCCTTCAAGGCACGGACGCCGTCTCGGTGACCTTCTTCGGCGATGGAGCGGTCGAGGAGGGCCACTTTCACGAGTCGGTCAACCTGGCCGCGCTCTACCGGCTGCCGGTGATCTTCGTCTGCGAGAACAACTTCTATGCCAGCCACATGCGGCTGCTGGAACGCCGCGCCGCGGACAGCATCATCGACTTTGCCGCCGGCCACGGTCTCCCCGGCATCCGGCTGGACGGCAACGACGTGGGCGCCGTCTACGCCGCGGCGATCGAGGCCGCGGGGCGGGGGCGGCGGGGGCAGGGACCGACGCTGCTCGAGTGCCGCACCTACCGCTGGCGTGGACACGTCGGTCCCTCATGGGACACCGATGTTGGGGTCAAGCGGCGCGATGAGCTCAAAGACTGGCTGCCCAAGGACCCCATCGCCCGGGCCCGCCATCGCCTGCAGGCCACGGGGGTTGCTCCTGAGGTGCTCGATCGCATCGATGCCGATGTTAGGCGCGAAGTGGAGGACGCCCTCGCCTTCGCGCGCGAGTCTCCGTATCCGCAGGACGAGGATCTGCTGACGCACGTCTACTGGACAGAGGCGGACGCCTAAGTGCGTACGCTCACCTACGCGCAGGCCATCCGGGAGGCCCATGCCCAGCTGCTCGCAACCGATCCGCGCGTCTTCCTGCTTGGGCAGGGGCTGTGGAGCCCATGGTATGCCGGAACCAGCCTAAAGGACATCGACAAGGAGTTCGGGCGGGACCGCATCCTCGATTCCCCGGTGAGTGAAAACGCCACGACCGGAGCCGCCATCGGTGCGGCGATGGCCGGCATGCGGCCGATCGTCTTCCACCCGCGGATGGACTTCATGCTGCTGGCGGTCGATCCCATCGTCAACCAGGCCGCCAACTGGTCGTACATGTTCGGCGGTCAGGTGCCTGTACCCGTCGTCATCCGCGCCGCGATCAATCGCGGCGGCGAGCAGGCCGCGCAGCACTCCCAGGCCCTCCAGGCGATGTTCATGCACATTCCCGGGCTGAAGGTCGTGATGCCCTCGACCCCCTATGACGCGAAGGGGCTGCTGGTCTCCGCCGTGCAGGACGGCAACCCGGTGATGTACATCGACGACCGGTGGCTGTACGAGGACGAAGGCGAGGTCCCCGAAGAGATGTACGCCATCCCCCTGGGCAGGGCGGCGGTCCGCCGGAGCGGCCGGGACGTCACCATCGTCGCGACGTCGTTCATGGCCGCGCAGGCCGTCCTCGCCGCGCCGCGCCTCGAAGGGGAGGGGATCGACGCCGAGCTCATCGACCTCCGCACGCTGAAGCCGTGGGACCGCGAGACGGTGTTCGCGTCCGTGCGGAAGACCGGCCGGCTCGTCGTCGCCGACGCGGCGTGGAAGACGGGAGGGGCGGCCGCGGAGATCGCCGCGGTCGTCGCCGAGGAGTTGTTTGGCGCACTCAGGGCACCGGTCAGCCGCGTCTGTCTCCCCGATGCGCCGGCGCCGATGAGCGTTCCGCTGGAACAAGCCTACTACGTCGGGACCGACGAGATCGTCGGCGCGGCCCGCCGGGTGTTGGCCCACTAGGAGGAGGCATGGCGAGATATCAGGTGCCGTTCGTGGATCCCCGTGCCCACTACGCACGGTACAAGGGCGAGATCGACGCCGCGATCGCGGACTGCTTGACACGTGGGGATCTCATCTACCGGCAGCAGTTGCGGAGGTTTGAGGAGCACTTCGCCGCGTTCGTCGGAACGCGATATGCCGTCGGGGTCAACAGCGGCTATCATGCGCTCTCCTTCGCCCTGGCAGCGGCGGGGATCCGGTCCGGTGACGAGGTGATCACGGTCGCGCACACCTTCGTGGCGACCGTCTCGGCGATCATCCACTGCGGCGCCGCGCCCGTGCTCGTCGACGTGCTCGAGGACCACACCATGGACCCCGAGCAGGTTGAACGCGCCATCACGCCCCGCACCAGGGCGATCCTGCCGGTGCACCTCAACGGCCGGTTGTGTGACATGGACAGGCTGGAGAGGATCGCCGAGCAGCACGGCGTGATCATCAT
>DATDEG010000238.1:0-18739 GCA_036523465.1 bacterium | reverse complement strand
GGGCCTCGGCGGCAACCAGTGCGCCGCGGGCCGTCTCCACAGCCGCACGGGCATCAGGATCGTCGATCTCAACCAGCACCTGCCCGCGGCGAACGCGGTCTCCCTCCTCGACGAGAACCGTGCGGACCGTCCCGGTGGCGCGCGAGCGGACGTCCACCAGCGAGATCGGATCGACGCTCCCTGAGGCGGAGACGCTGAGGAGCAGATCGCCGCGGGTGACCTCTGCGGTCCGGAAGCGGGGCCCGTTGCTCCGTCCGGCCAGCCGTCCCCGGACGATCACCGCGGCCACGATCACCGCGACGATGACAACCGCCACAAACACGACGTTCCGGCGGCTCATTCTGCGTCGCCCCACGTCATCCAGATCACAACGGGATTCCCGCCTCTGTCCTGCGACGGATCATGAGCGGCGCACCAGCGGCTGGCCGAGTGAATACTGGAGGTTGACGATCGCGAGGTGCAGATCGTAGAGCGCCTGCAGGGCGTTGATGCGGGCTTGGGTCGCCAGCGTCTGCGCGTCGAGCACTTCGAGCAGCGTGCCCACACCGGCGCGGTAGCGGCCTTCCGCGACCCGCAGCGACTCATCGGCCGCCGTCACACTGACGCGCGTGGCCTCGAGGCGGGCGTTCGTGTCGCGGGCGCCGGCTGCGGCCTGGTACGCCTGCGTCTGCACCTGCAGCACCGTCGCCTCCCGCCGCGCCTGCGTGGCGGCCAGCGTGGCCCGCGCCGCGGCGACCTGGGCCTTTGCCGCACCGCCATCAAGGATGGGAAAGCTGACGTTCGCCCCGAGCCCCCAGCCGGCCTGCCCGGGATTGGGAGAGACCTGCACGGCGCCGCTGGCGTTCACCGTAACAAACAGTCCGGCCTGGATCTCAGCGATGCGCAGCGCGACTTCGGCGTTCCTGACGTCAGCGTCGATCCGCCGGATCTCCGCGCGATCGCGCACCGCCTGGGAGGCGGCATCGGCCGGCGCAAGCACGACCAGCACCGGCGCGCCCGGCTCGGCCACCGTCACCGATTGCGTCACCGGCACCGCCATCGCCGACCGCAGCTGCACCACGTTGATCTCGACCTGCCCCTGGGCCGTCACGAGATCGGCTTGCGCCGTCGCCGCCGTCGCCTGGGCCCGGATGACGTCGGCCCGCGCCCCTGTCCCGGCGCGTACGAACGCGTCGGCCTGCTCGACCTGCGCCCGCGCGGCGCGCAGCGTCGCTTCCCGCACCTCCACCGTCCGCTGGGCGCGCAGCACGGTGAAGTACGCCTGGCCTGCGGCGATGGCGATATCCTGGCGGGCGGCGACGACCGCGGCCTGCGCGGCGTCCACCGCGGCCTGCGCCTGAGCGATCTGCAGCGCCCTCAGCCCGCCGTCGTAGAGCGAGTACGTCGCTCCGACCGAGACGTCGTGCGACGTCCCTACGCCTCCACCCGTCGGCGAGCCGGTCGTGGTGATCGTACCCAACGACGCCCGCGCATTGGCCGTCACGGCCACGGCGGAGCCGGCGCGCGCTGCCACGGCCCGGGCTTCCGCGGCGCGCAGGGACTCGACCGCCGCGACGACCGTCGGATGGCGCTCCACCGCCGAGCCCATCGCGGTCTCGAGGGTGACCGGCTGCGGAGCCTGCGCGCGAACGCCGAGCGGCAGACCGGTCAGCAGTATGAGGATCGTGGTCAGGAGAATGCGCATCGGGCTATTCTTCCTTCCGTTGAGGAGACTCGACCGGTTTACCCTCATCGGCCTTCGCCTCGTCAGCCTTCCCGTCGACGACCCGTGCCGTTGGGGTGAACCTGCGCAGGCGCTCGGCAAGCGTGGTGAGCCGCTGACTGACGCGGTGATTCAGCGTACCCTCAGGATATGTCCCGTCGGCGCCCGCTTCCCCAGCAGGTAGCCCGGTCAACACCTCAAGGCCCTCGTCGACGGTGCGCACGGCGTAAAGGTTGAAGGTCCCGGCGCGCACAGCCTCGACGATCTCCTCGCGCAGCATGAGGTTCGGTAGGTTCTGCGCGGGAATCATGACGCCTTGCGTCCCGGTAAGTCCCACGACCTTGCAGACCTGGAAGAAACCCTCGACCTTCTCGTTGACCCCGCCGATCGGCTGGATCTCCCCCTTCTGGTTCACGGAGCCGGTGACGGCGACCCCCTGGTCGATCCCGGCGCCGGCCAGCTCCGAGAGCAAAGCGTACAGCTCCGTCGAGCTCGCGCTGTCGCCATCGACGTCCGAATAGGTCTGCTCGAAGGTCAGCGACGCGTTGAGGCTGAGCGGCCGGTCCTGCGCGTATCTTCCGCCGAGGTACGCCGCGAGGATGGCGACCCCCTTGCTGTGAATCCTCCCCGACATCTCGGTCTCGCGCTCGATATTGACTACGCCGCGGGCACCGACAAAGGTTCTGGCCGTGATCCGGCTGGGATGGCCGAAGCTGTAATCCCCCAACTGTAATACCGACAGGCCGTTCACCTGTCCGGGTTTAGCGCCGGCGACGTCGACGAGGAGCTGCCCGCGGTGGATGAGCTCGCGCAGCCGCTCCTCGATCCGGTTACTGCGGTAGATCTTCTCCCGGATGGCGATGACGACGTCGGCCGCCGTGACGACCTTCCGTCCCGCGAGCGCGGCCCAGGATTCCGCTTCGAAGACGACTTCGGCGACGTCGTTGAACCGGGTGCTCAGGCGCTCCTGATGTTCGGCCAGGCGCGCACTGTGCTCCAGCACCCGCGCCACCGCGCCCCGGTCGAACGGCCGCAGTCCGTGCTTGTTCCCCAGGGCCCCGATCGCCCGGGCGTAATCCGCCAGGGTCTCCGGCGTGCGGTTCATCTCCGTATCGAAATCCGCCTTCACCTTGAAGAGCTTGCGGAAGTCCTCGTCGTACACGTAGAGCAGCTGGAAGAGCATCGGTGTGCCGATGAGCACGACCTTGACGTCGAGCGGGATGGGCTCGGGGCGCAGCGTCGCTGTGGGGATCGCGCCGAACTGGTCGCCGATATTTTCGATCCGGGCCTCGCGGCTCTTCAGCGCACGCTTCAGGCCTTCCCACGTGAACGGGTTGAGGAGCACATCCTTGACTTGGAGGATGAGGAACCCGCCGTTCGCCCGCTGGATCGCCCCAGGCTTGATCATCGTGAAATCGGTGACCAGCGCCCCGAACTCCCCCCGATACTCCACCTTGCCGAACAGGTTGTAGAATGTCGGGTTCGGTTCGATGATCACGGGGGCGCCGTGGGCGTGGCTGTTGTCAACGAAGAGGTTCGCCTGATAGCGCTGGAGCCGGTCGCCGCGGCGCATCAACCCCGGCAGCGGGAACGGCATCGCCGGCTCTTCCGCCTCTTTGAAGTCATCCAGATGCTCGACGACGTCGGTCAGCAGACGCCCGAGCCAGTCCACGATCCGCGGCGATCCATGATACTTCTCCTGGAGCCGGTGGACCGGGTCGCCGGCCGTGGACCGCACCGCCTGCTCCTCGAGTTCGCGCAGAGCCTCGCGCGCTTCGCGCTCCAGCGCGCGCACGTGGCGGAGCGCGTCGGCGATGCCTTCCTGGAGGTCCCGCCCGCGCTTCTGGGTCTCCTCGCGCTGCTGCTCGGGGAGCATGGCGAACATCTCCTGGGTGATCGGCTCACCCGACGGCCCCACCGGCATGGTGACGATACCCGTCGGCGTCCGCTGCAGCTGGTAGCCGAGCTGGCGCGCTTGATTCTCCAAGCCCTGCCAGATCTCGTTGATCCGCGTCTCGAAGGTCTGCAGCACCTCGCTGCGGCGCGTCTCGAACCGTTCGCTGGCGAAGAGCTTGCGGATTCCGTCCTTCAGCTCATCGAGCAACTGCTCCATGTCTCGGCGGAACTGCACGCCCTGGCCGGGCGGCAGCGGGATCGCGATCGGCTGGTCCGGCTGCTGGAAGTCATAGAGGTAGCACCAGTCCGGGGGAACGGGACGGGTTGCGGCCTCGTCCTGGATTTTCCGCCGGGCGTACGTCGTGCGACCGGTGCCTACCGGCCCGGCGATGTAGATGTTGTAGCCGGGCTGGGCGACGGTGAGTCCAAGGTCCAGGGCGCGTACGGCGCGGTCTTGGCCGAGGATCACCTCGTTGGCCCGGATCTCGGCGGTCGTCTCGAACGGCAACGTCGCAGGATCACACGTCCAGCGCAGCTGCTCCGGCCGGAGCCGGTGCCGCGCGCGCAACTCTTGGGGCTGGATCATCGATCTCCTCCGCGGTGGTGAGGCGATGGGGCAGACAGAAAGGGTGAGGCTGTGCTGCCCCACCCTTCCTAGACGTTCGGACTCACCGGTTCGATTTCCTAGCTCGAGGGACCGTCTAGGATTGCCGGACCCAGACAACAGCAAAGCCAGCGGACTGTTACCCAGTTAGGCCGGGTCACCCACCTAGGAGGCAGCCGTCCCTCCCACCTAGGTAGCCACATCCGCTGGCAACATCAGAGTACACCTCTCCCATAGGCGGGTCAATTCGGAACTGTCGTTCCCTCTGCCGACTGCCGCTCCCCGGGGCTATTCTCGCTTCGGCGCGGTCGGAAAGGGAATCAGTCCGGTCTGCCGCTTCGCCGCGACGGCTTTCGATTGAGCCACCCGGGGATGGTGCATGAGGTTGAAATCCAACCGCTTGCCGCAGACGCAGATCCGCTCGAGCTCCAGGGACGCATCGACCCAGATGCTGCCCGAAGCCTCCGCGCTTGTTCGAGTAGCCTCAACGGCACCGGACCGGCGCTCTTCCGCATCCTCCGCCAATCCCATCTCTCGTGGGGCCGACCCACTGAGTTCGTAGAGAACGGCCTTCGGGTAATAGACGCTGTAGCGTCTCCCGCAACTTCCGCAGGGGAACGTGAACACGAGGGCCATGCCGTTATTATAGGCACCTGCTAGAATAGGGGGAACCTCATTGACCGGGGAGGAGCCTCATGCGGTACCGCCTGCTCGCAGTCGCAGCCTTCGGGGTTCTGATGTTCGCGGGAGGGTGGTACCTTGGCCACCGCGCTCCGGTGGCGGCCGGTCCGGCGATCCCGGCCCTACCGGCGCAGGCCGCACCACCGCTTCAGGAAATCATTCCGTTCCCGGGGCAGGGACAGGGCCCCGGCCAGGGCCAAGGGCAGCAAGGACAGGGTGAGTGTGAACAGGTCATCCTCTTCTACTTCCAGGGACGCCTCTACCGCTTGATGCCGGGTCCGCAGAACCAACAAGGACGACCAGGCAGCCCGCCTGAGTATTTCCCGCTTCAGCCGTACCAGGGCCCGGCTGTTCCGGGTCTCCCATTCCAGCTGCCGCCCGGTATGGGCCCGCAACTGCCTCCCGGGGCCATGCCTCAGATGCCACAGGGACCGGGCTTCTCGCCGCTGCAGCCGCGGTTCTGATTTACCCGGCTGGAGAAACCCGCCGGCCCGGCGAAGTCCCTCCCGGAGGATACCGGTGGGACGCCAGTGGCACGGGGTCATTGAAGAGTACCGGGCTCATCTCCCGGTAACCCACACCACACCTCTAATCACTCTGCTGGAGGGCGGCACACCGCTGCTCCGGAGCCGCGGCCACACCTCCGTCACCACGATCTGGCTGAAGATCGAAGCAGGCAATCCGACCGGTTCCTTCAAAGACCGCGGCATGACTGTTGCGGTCAGCAAGGCTGTGGAGTCGGGTGCGCGCGGGGTGATCTGCGCGTCCACCGGAAACACGGCCGCTTCCGCCGCGGCGTACGCGGCCCGCGCGGGGATCCGCTGTGTGCTCATCATCCCGGCAGAAGGCGTGGCGCTAGGGAAACTCGTCCAGGCCGCGGCCTGCGGCGCGACGATCATCCCGGTGTCGGCCGGATTCGACGCCGCCCTCGATCTCGCGCGTCAGGCGGCCGAGGAGCTCGGTCTCACGCTCGTGAACTCCGTGAACCCGTACCGCCTGGCCGGGCAGAAGACCGCGGCGTTCGAGATCTGCGATACGCTCGGCCGCGCGCCGGAGACGCTCGTCATCCCCGTCGGCAACGCGGGGAACATCACGGCGTATTGGAGTGGATTCACCGAGTATCAAACAGAAGGTCGCATCGCGGCGTGTCCGCGACTTATCGGCGTCCAGGCGGAAGGCGCGGCGCCGCTGGTCCTCGGCCGGCCCGTAGAGCGGCCGCAGACGGTTGCCTCGGCCATCCGGATCGGCCGGCCGGCGACGTGGGAGGGGGCGGTGCGCGCGGTTGAGGAGTCCGATGGAGAATTCCTCACCGTCAGCGACGATGAGATCCTGACCGCCCAGAGTGCGCTCGGGCGTCAGGGGGTTTTCGTGGAGCCCGCGTCCGCGGCATCGTGGGCCGGGCTGGAAAAGCTCGCCCGCGAAGGCCGCGCCCCACAGGAAGCGGTGTGCGTCCTCACCGGGCACGGCCTCAAGGATCCGACGATCATCGAGAAACGGCTTCGGCTCCTTCCGCCGGTAGCGCCCACGCTAGACGCGCTGACACAAACGATCCCGGACTGACCTGCGGGTGGGTAATGGGTCAGTTTGAGCCCCGACGACGGCGGATGACATTGCACGATCTTCGGCCAGTCCAATCGAGGCCTCCTTGCCCGCCGTTAAGTGTAGCAGGGCGACGAGTTCTCCGACTGACTAGGGGTGATCTGCCGACCCCTCCCGCCATCGTATGTCACCGAACAAGCACGAGGCCAGGCTGAGGGTTGTATCGACTGGAATGAGTCCCCGAACAACTCGGTCCGGACCGAGTTGCATTAGCCAACACGAGTCATCGAACACTCGACGGACAGACACTTTGGGAGGGGACCGTGAGCATCGAGTCCGCGGCTCGCCAGTGGGCCGCCGTGGTCACGCTCCGTGGGGGAGGCTCTTGCGGCGCTCGTTGACGACGTCGACGACAACGGCCACGATGAGGATCAATCCGGTGATGAGATTCTGCCAGTAGACATCCACGCCGAGCAGGTTCAAGGCGTTGGCCAGGACACCCATAAACAGGGCCCCGAGGAAGGCGCCCAGGACCGAGCCCTCACCTCCGGCCAGGCTGGCTCCGCCGAGGATCGCGGCCGTGATGACGCGGAGCTCCGTCCCGGTTCCCACGGTCAGCGAGGAGGCGCCGAGACGCGCCGTGATGAGGAGTCCCGCGATCCCGGACAGCAGGGCGGCGATGCAGTAGTCGGCGATGATCACCAGATCAACGTTGATCCCGGAGAGCCAGGCGGCGCGCTTGTTTCCACCGAGGTAATAGTTCTGGCGCAGAAAGCGGCTGTTGCGGAGCATCAGATCGCCCAGGATCACCAGCGCCAGCATCACGTAGATCGGGTACTGCAGTCCGAACAGCCGGCCCTGGCCGATGACGGTGAACGAATCCGGCAGATTCAACACAGCGCGGCCCGACGCCAGGACCAGCAGGAGCCCCCGGATGGTGATCATCATGCCCAACGTCGCGATGAATGGATTGATCTTCATCTTGGCGATGAGCAATCCGTTGACCAACCCCACCCCCAACGCCGCGAGCAGGCCGAGCAGGATGGCGACCGGGGCGGCCAGCCCGGCCGTCAGGCCGAGCCCGGTGACGACGCCGGTGAACGCCAGCGTGGATCCGACGGAGAGGTCGAACCCGCCGGAGATCAAGACGATGACCATGCCGACGGCGATGATCCCCTCCACCGAAAGCCCCAGCAGGATGGCCTCGATGTTCCCCCGCGTCATGAAGATTGGCGAGAGCACGGACATGACGATCCCGAAGATCACCAGCACGAGGAGCATCGCAAATTCGCGGAACACGATGAGGGAGCGGATGCTGGCGGCGAGCGCCGGACGTTTGGACGGAACCGGCATCCCACGATCCATCATGGCTGCGCCTCCGCCACCGGCCCCGCATCCCCCTGGCCGGTAGGGTGCCCCAGCCCCGCGGCGTACGTGAGGATCTTCTCTTCGGAGAACTGGTCCCGCGTCAACTCGCCCGTGATCCTCCCCTGGTGCATGACGACGATGCGATCGCACATGCCGATCAGCTCCGGGAGGTCGGAGGAGATCATGATGATGCCGACCCCCGCGGCCGCGGTCTCCCGGAGGATGTGGTAGATCTCCGCGCGGGCGCCGACGTCGACGCCGCGCGTCGGCTCGTCGAGGATGATCACCTCGGGACGCGTTCCCATCCACGCGGCGATGAAGACCTTCTGCTGGTTCCCGCCGGAGAGCTTCATGACTTTCGTCGTGCTCGACGGCGCGACGATCGAGTATGCCCTGATCTTCTCCCACGCGTAGGCGTCGATCTTCCGGCCGTTCATGAAGTCCAGGCGGGTGGCGAACTGCCGCAGTGAAGGGGCAATGAGATTGTCGCGGACGGTCATGTTCACGAACAGGCCGCCCTCTTTGCGGTCCTCGGTCAAGTAGGCGATCCCGCGGCGGATGGCATCGGCGGGAGAGGCGATGTCCTGCGGTCTGCCGTTCAAGACGGCGCGGCCACCGTCTTTGGCATCTGCGCCGACGATGGCGCGGGCCGCCTCGGAGCGATGAGCCCCCACGAGACCGGCCAGGCCGAGGATCTCGCCGCGGTGCAGCTCGATGGAGAGATTCTCGAACACACCCTTCTTGGTCAGGCCCTCCACGCGGAAGTACTCCGGCCCGAACTTCTTGGCGGCGGTCCCGTACAGGTCCGCGATCTCGTGCCCCACCATCATGGCGACGAGCTCTCGTTCGGTCACCTCGGCGATCGCCCTGGTGCCGACGTGGCGGCCGTCGCGCATGACCATGACCCGGTCGGCGATCTGGAAGACCTCACGCAGCTTGTGGGTGATGTAGATGAAGGACATGCCCCGCGTCCGGAGCGCGCGGATATTCTCCAGCAGATAGGCGAGCTCCGATTCGGTCAACGACGACGTTGGCTCGTCCAGGATCAGCACTTTGGGGTTGTTGGAGATCGCCTTGAGGATCTCCAGGATCTGCTGCTGCCCCATCGACAGCGTCTTGACCGGCCGATGCGGATCGAGGTCCAGGTCGAAGCGTCTCAAGAACTCCGCCGTCTGCCCGTACAGCTCCCGCCATCTGATGAGGCTCATCCGCCCGACGGGTTGGCGGTTCGCGAAGAGATTCTCGCCGATCGACAGGCTCCCCACCAAGGACAGCTCTTGAAAGACCATCCCGATGCCGGCCTGGATCGCCTCGTGCGGGGAGGCGAACGCGACCTCGCGGTCGGCCAGGAAGATGTGCCCGGAGTCGGGCTGGTGGATCCCGCTCAGGATGAGGCCCAGCGTGCTCTTCCCGGCCCCGTTGGCGCCGACGAGGGCCAGGATCTCTCCCTCGCCGAGCGCCATGCTGACGTCGTTGACCGCCAGGACGCCCGGGAATCGCTTGCAGAGATTCTCTACGCGGAGAACGTGTCCCATGATATCTCGAGCGGGGATGAGGGCCGTGAGACCCTCACCCCCGCGCATACACCGTCAGCGTGTCATCCGGGTCAACAGCTCATTTCCCGGCGTAGACCTTGTTGGCGGCCAGGAAGTACTGCAGGTTGTTCTTGTCCACCCAGTTCACCGTCATGAGCACCTGGCTGGGCCCCGTGATGACGCCGGCCTTGGCGTTATTCGACGTCAGCGGCGCCTGCCGGTGCTTGAAGTTGTACAGGGTCTGCAGCGCCCAGAAGGCCATCGCCGCGTCGTCCTGAGCAACGGTGCCGGTGATCGTGCCGTTCTGGATCGCCTGGAGCACGTCCGAGTTGCGGTCCATCGACACGATCCTGACCTTTCCGGCCTTGCCCGCCTCCTTCACCGCCGTGGCGGCGCCGATGCCGGCCGTCGAGTCCGTGCCGACGAACGCGGCGAGATCGGGGTACCGCTGCAGCATGCTCTTGGCCGCGTTGACCGAGGTCGGGATGTCGGCCTTCGTATCGACCGTCTGGACGACCTCGATGTCCTTGAATCTCTTGAAGGCGTCCTTGAACCCCGCCGCGCGATCATCGAACATCTGCACACCGGGGAGGGAGAGCACGACCACCTTGCCCTTGCCGCCGAGCACCTTGGCGATCTGCTGGCCGCCGACAAACCCCAGATCGCGCTGCGGCGAGCCGACGTAGGCGATCCGCTTGGAGTTCGGCAGGTCGCCGAGGATGGTGACGACCGGGATGCCCGCGGCCCACGCCTTGTTGATCAGGGGAGTGAGGACCGGGTCCCAAGCGAAGACGGCGATGCCGGCCGGCTTCTCGGCGATCGCCTGCTCGAACGCCGACACCTCGCCGTTGATGTCGACCTCGGCCGGGCCGACGTACTTGGCGTTCACGCCGAGCGTCTTGCCCGCCCACTTCCATCCATACTTGTGGGCGCTGAAGAACTCAAGGTTGCCCATGCTGGACACGTAGATGTAGGTCTCGCCGGGTGCAGCCGCGGCGGGCTTGGCGGGGCCGCGCCACGGCGTCACCCCTGCCAGGGCAACCAACACCAGCGCGGCCGATACCAACAGAACTCCGGGTATCAGTCTGAACATCCTGGAACGCATCGCGCTCCCTCCTCTTCTCTCGAGTCATCGCGCTACCATGACGCGGCAGGTTTCGCTGCCGCGCTTACAACTCGACCGAACCGGATTGCGCGATCCGGGTCACCCCCTCACCCTCGTAGGCCACCGCTGCGAGGACGGTCTCGATCTCCTGATGGGGCTGCATGAGCAACGCCGTCCCGTTCTGCACGGCGTTCGTGATCCCGGCCGGCGGCCAGCTCGTGAACGGCTCGAGCGCGCAGTTGTACGTTCGCCCGTACCACGGGTAATCGGTATGGCCGCCGTAGACCTGCCACATCCACAAGCAGCGGAAGAGATTCCGATCCCAGGCCATCCCGAAACCGACCCGCCGGCGCCGGTTCGTCAGCGCATACCAGCCGTCCGAAAGATCCCAGAACGAGACGACGTCCACCGACCGGGTTTCCGCCGCCAGCACCCGCGTGATGTCCTGGAGCTGGCCGGTGCGGCGGTTCTTCACCTGGGGGAACGCGTAACCGTCGGCCGGCTCCCACAGTCCATTGGGATGGTAGGCGAGCACGCGGACGGTCCGGGCCGGCGTCTGCACCACGCAGCTGTCGTCGAGGAATGGACCGCCGAAGCTCGGATGATGTCCCCACATCACCGCGAACTCGACGGGCGCCGCGTTGGTCAGACGCTCGCGGATGATCAGCGCGGGACGTCCGCGCTCGACACTCATCACGCGCTCCAGATGGAGCGGGCTGCGATAGCAGCGGGTGCGGACGCGCAGGCTGACGCGCTCGGCGGTATCCTCTACCACCTCCGCCTCGAACGGCAGCAGTGAGACTTCGCCGTGCAGCCCCTGAAAGGTCCCCAGGTACGGGTCCTTCGCCCACCCGGCCGACGGCAGCACCTCCTGCCAGCCTCCGTAGAAGTAGTCGTGGAACGCCCCTTCCGGCAGCGCGCTCGTGGCGACGAAGGGGCGCCGCATGGGAATCGGCGACTGCCACAGGACGTCCAGATCGCTCGGCTTGTAGACGAATTCGAAGATATCGGCGCCCTTGTCCACGAGCACGCCGGCCCGCAGCATCTCGTTCTCCAGAAAGGCCACGCGCATGCCCTTGTAGGTGTAGTCCAGTGAGATCCGGCATCCACTCTGACGTCCGTGCGTGTACATGTTCCGCTCCTGTCGACGACCTCAATGTTCCTGGCGCTCGTCCGGCGTCGCAGCGGCGCTGCGAGCATCGACTGAGACCATACTCCCGCGCCCACCCGCGAGCCGCCTCAGCAGGCGCCCAGCCTCGCCGCGCCACCGGTCGATGCCCACGGCGGCGGCGATGATGATGCCCAAGGTGATACCCTGCCACGAGGTTGCCACGTCGTTGAGATTCAACCCGTTCTGCACGACGGCGATGGTGAGGGCGCCGATGAGCGTGGCGAGCACGTTCCCGACGCCGCCGATCAGGCTCGCCCCGCCGATGACCGCCGCGCCGATCGCCTGCAGCTCCATGCCGGCGCCGTAGTTCGGCGAGCCGGAGTTCAGCCGCGCGGCCATGACGACGCTGGCCAGGCCGGCCGTCCCCCCGGCGATGATGTAGGCCAGCATGTGGATCCGCCGCACCTTGATCCCTGAGAGCCGGGCCGCCGCCTCGTTCCCGCCCACCGCGTAGATCTCGCGGCCCGGGACGGTGTAATGCAGGAAGACGTACGCGATCGCGTAGCAGACGAGGACGTAGTAGAACGGCAGCGGGATGCCGAGCAGCGAGCCGTAGAAGACCGGCTCCAGGGACGGCGACACGGAGAAGATCGGCGACCCGTTGTTATAGAGGAAGGACCAGCCTTTGTACGCCGTGAGCGTGGCCAGGGTGGCGATGAACGACGGGATCCTCAAATAGGCCACCATGAGGCCGTTGATCGCGCCGAGCCCGCAGCCGAGCAGGAGGAGCAGGGACGCCGCCGCGGCGAGCGAGAAGTTGTGCCACTTCATGAAGATGGCCATGAGCATCGTCAGCACCGCCACCATCGAGCCGGGCGAGAGGTCGATCCCGCCCGTGAGGATGACCACGGTGGAACCGATGGCCATGATGGCGATGATGCTGACCTGGAGCGAGACGTTGAGCAGGTTGCGGGTGTCGAGGAACCGGTCGGTTGTCAGGCTGATCACCGCCGCGGAGAGGATGAGCGCCGACAGCGGACCGATGAACATCGGGTTGAGGCGGCGGAACGGGCGCGGCGGCATCGCTCAGGTCCTCATCACAGTGGGCGGTATCGCGACACCACGGATCAACTCCTCGTGGACACAGGGGACGGTGCCGCGGCGATGATGGCGTACTCGTCGAGCTCAGCGGCGGGAACGATGCGTGCGACGCGTCCCTCGCGGATGATGGCGATCCGGTCGCTCATCGCCAGCAGTTCGCGATAGTCCGAGCTGATCAGGATGACGCCGACGCCCTCCGCGGTGAGGCTGTTGATCAGCCGGTACACCTCGACCTTCGCGCCCACGTCGATGCCCTGCGTGGGCTCGTCGAGCACCAGGACCTTGACCCCGGCGAAGAGCCACCGGGCGATCATCACCTTCTGCTGCGTGCCCCCGGAGAGCATGCCGACCAGCCTCCAGGCTGCGGCCGGATCGATGCGCAGGCGGTTGATGAACGTGCCGCCGAGCGCGTCCTCCCGGCTCAAGCTCATGAGCGGGCCGCGGAGCAGCGCGGGAAGCCGCGAGATCGTGATGTTGCGGAGGCCGGAGAAGTTCCAGAAGAGGCCGTCGGCCTTCCGGTTCTCGGGGATGAGCGCCACGCCGGCGGCGGTGGCGTCCGCCGGCTGGCGGCAGTGCAGCGGGCGGCCCTCGAGCACGAACGACCCCGCCGTCACGTAGTCGACGCCGGTGAGGGCGCGGGCAATCGCGGTCCGGCCCGATCCGACGACCCCGCCAAGGCCGAGCACTTCCCCGCGGTGCAACGTGAAGCTCACGCCCCTCACCCCGCGCTCGGTCCGGAGGTCCCGCACTTCGAGGAGCGGTACGTCGGTGGCATGGCGCTCCTTCGGATAATGCTCGGCGATCTCCGCGCCGACCATCAACCGGATCACCGTGTTGAGGTCGAGGTCCGCGCGCGGACGGCTGGCGACGAGCCGGCCGTCCTTGAGGATCGTCACGCGATCGGCCAGCGCGATGATCTCATGCAGGCGGTGCGAGATGTAGAGGATGGCCCGGCCGCGCCGGGCCAGCTCGCGGATCAGCTCGTGCAGCCGCTGCGTCTCGTGGAGCGCCAGCGCCGTGGTCGGCTCGTCCATGATCAAGAGGGTTGAGTCCGCGGAGATGGCTTTTGCGATCTCCACCAGCTGCTGCTCGGCCACGGAGAGGGTCTGCACCGGCGCGCGCACGTCGACGGCGATCCCCAACTGCTGGAGCACCTGGCGGGCGTGGTCCTCCATGCTCCCCCAATCCACGAGCGCCGAAGCGCGGACCGGAAGATGTCCGAGGCTGATGTTCTCCGCGACCGTCAGGCTCGGCACAAGTGAGAACTCTTGGTAGATCGCCGCAACCCCGCGCATCCACGCCGCGGTGGGATCAGGAAGCGTGATCGCCTGGCCCCGGAAGAGGATGGATCCCGAATCCGGCTGGTGCGCCCCCGTGAGCACCTTGGCCAGCGTGGATTTCCCGCTTCCATTCTCGCCGACGAGGGCATGGATCTCCCCCGGGTAGAGTGCGATGGAGACGGCGCTCAACGCCTGGACCCCAGGAAAGCCCTTGGAGATCTCGCGGAGATCCCAGAGGGCCTCGTGCCTGTGGTGCGGGTCCCCGGCGCTCATCGTGTACTCGTCATCGCCCCGCTCGCCTGCCCCGACTTCGACGGAGGGGGCGGCCTCGACGTGCCATAGGCTGGAGGCCGCCCCGCCCGCTACTCACTACTTACACGTGTAACTCTTGACGGGCTTCGGATAGAGCCGCTCGGGATGACACAAGAACTGCACGACGTTGCTCTTGTCCACGATCACCGTCGGCGTCTCCACGTACCCGCCCTTGAACTTGCCGCCGAGGCAGTCGAAAAGCACCTGCATCGCCACGCGGCCCATCTCGAACGGGGTCGTATTCACCGTGGCCGTGACCTCACCGTTGGCGATGGGCTCCAGTCCGGCGCCGGTGTCCCCGTCGTTCCCCAGCAGGATCAGCCCGGGTTTCTTCAACGCCGCGGCGGCTTTGGCGGCGCCGAAGATCTCATAGTCGTTGGCCGCGAAGATGAGCTCGACCTCAGGATGGGCCTGGAGCATGTCCTGCGCGGCCTTGTTCCCGCCGTCGACGTTCCAGTTCCCGTTGAGGCTGCTCACGATCTTGAAGTTCGAGGCTTTCTTGATCGCGTCCACGAACCCGCCGACCCGCTCCGTGGAGTGATAGCCGGGCGCGCCTTCCAGGATGCCGACCGGTGTCGGCTTGCCGGCGCGCATCTTGATGGCGTACTGGCCGATCTTGAACGTCCCGCTGCGCTGCTTGTAGCCGACGACGGCGTTCACCTTTGAGGGGAAGTTGGCGATGTCGGAGTTGACGATTACCACCGCGATCCCTTGGGCCACCGCCTGCTTCACCAGCGGGGCCGCGGCGTGCTCGTCATGGGTCGACAGGATGATGCCGGCTACGCGCTGGCTGATGACGTCCTGGATCATCCCCATCTGGCCGTTGATGTCGTTGCCGCTCTGCGGGGCCAGCATGAAGGTGCTCGCACCCAGGTCCTTCGCGCGCGCCTTCACCCCTTCGCCGATGGCGATGTAGTAGTTGAACTCCGTGGCCGGCGGCATGTAGGCGACGCGCGGCGGCTTGCCGGGCTTGTAGGCCAGCCCACTGCAGGCTGCCTGAGATCCCGAGGCCAGCGGCGTCGACTTCGCGTAGCTCAGGGGCGCCGCCGCCGCTCCCTGGCCCACCCACGGCATCACATAGGCCAGCAGTACCGCAATCACGGCCATAACCAGCGCCGCTCGAGGGAATTTCACTCCACCCATTTGTCCCGCCCCCCTTGTGGGTTCTGTTGTCTTCTTCGTACAGATCATCAGCTCCCGAACACCTCCACGCCGTCCGCCGTCACGGCCACGTTGTCCTCGATCCTGATCCCGCCGAACTCGGGGCCGTAGATCCCGGGCTCGATGCTCGTCACCATCCCTTCCGCCAGCACATTGTCTGCGCCCGGATACAGCAGCGGGATGCTTTCGTGGTACCGGAACCCCAGCCCGTGGCCGGTGAGATGGATGAACGCGTCGGCGAGGCCGTGCGCCCGGAGCACGTCCCGGGCGGCCCGGTCCACCGCGTCCCCGGTCACGCCCGGACGGACGGCGTTGAGCGCGGCACGCTGCGCGGCCGCCACCGCAGCCAGCAACTCTTCCTGCCGGGCCGACGGAGGGCCGGCCGTCGCCATGCGGGTGATATCCGAGTAGTAACCGTCCGCCACCGTCGAGAGCTCGAGCATGACGAGCTCGCCCCGCTCGATCACGCGGGCGGTCGACGTCGCATACCCCCAGGACACGCGGTTCAATCGCTCCGCTCCCGAGAAGACGAGCGCCTCCGCGCGCGCGTGTACAGTGCCTTTGTAGCCGGTCCCTCCGGCGACGATGGCCCGCTCGACGTCCGCGGCCACTTCGGCCTCGGTGCGTCCGGGCTGGACCGCAGATGCGAAGGCCCGGAGGCCGAACCCGGCGATCTCACGGGCGACGCGCAGGCGCGCCAGCTCTCCCGCAGTCTTGCGTGAGCGGAGCCGGGTCAACAGCGGCGTTGCATCGACGGCCTCGGCGGTTAGCGCGGCGACCATCGCCTCCGCCGGTCCCGAGGGATGCCAGGGCTCGGTGAGTTTCTGCGTCGGGGCGAGATCTTCGTCGGTGCGCCGCTCTACACCGATCCGGCGGTTACGCAGCCCCCGCTCGGTTACGGCATCCGTTGCCAGCCGGGCCAGCCCTTCGTCGGGTGACGGATCGCCGAGCTTCCAGACCGGGAAGGTGCGGATGTCGGAAACGAACGCGCGGGCCAATGCCTCGCGCTCCATCTCCGGGGCGATGAGGACGGGTTCCCCGGCTGCGGGAAGCACCAGCGTGGAGCGGCCGAGCACCGGCCAGTACCCGGCCAGCAGGACGAGGTTCTCCGGCAGGCGGACGACGAGCCCATCCAGGCGCTCCACGGCGAGCGCCGTCTGGACGTTCGTGATCCGCTCCCGCATCGCCCCGCCGGCTACCATGTTTCCAGGAGCGCCGTCATCCCAGAGTCTACGAACAGTGAGGTCCCCGTCACGAACGAGGACTCGTTGCTCACCAAGTAGAGGACCGCGTTCCCGATGTCTTCCGGGGTGCCGAGCCGGCCGAGGAGCTGGCGCTGCGTCACCGTCCGCTTCATCCCTTCGAAATCTCCTGATTCGCGGAAGATCCCCTCGATGAGCGGCGTGTAGACCCACCCCGGACACACCGCGTTCACGCGGATCCCGTCCCGCGCGTAGTCGATGGCCATCACGCGTGTCAGCGCGGCCAGTCCGCCCTTGCTGGCCGCGTAGGGCGCGGTGCCGCCGACGTTCTGGTAGGAGTGCACGGAGGCGATGTTGACGATGGCCGAGTTCCCGGCCTGTTTGAGATGCGGGAGCGCGTATTTCGAGCAGAGGAACGGTCCCGTGAGGTTGACCCGCAGGCAGCGCTCCCATGATTCGAGCGTCGTCTCGTGGACGGGGGTGTATACACCGACCGCCGCGTTGTTGACGAGAATCGAGAGGGAGCCGTAGCGGTCCACGGTCTGCTGGACCATCGCGCGGATCTGCGCTTCGTCGCCGACGTCGGTGCGGATGAAGAACGCCTCGCCGCCGGTCCGCGTGATCTCCTCAGCCGTCCGCGCCCCTCCGGCGGCGTCGACATCCGCCACCGTGACTTTCGCTCCCTCGCGGGCCAGGACGGTGGCGATCCCCTTGCCGATCCCCTTGGCCGCGCCGGTGACAATGGCTACTCGGTCCTTGACTCTCATGGCGCCTCCTATCGCCAGGCGTCTTCGCCGGACAGCACGTTCCGCACATCCGCTTCCGACGCCCAGACCGTGTCCCCCAGATACGTGTGCTTGAGGGCGGCGAGCACAACCCCGTAATCCAGCCCGCGCTCGATGCTGCCGCCGAGGTATCCGTGCAGGAACCCGGCGGCGAACGCGTCGCCTGCCCCGATGCGGTCGATCGACTCGACGTGATACCCATCCCGCTCGAAGGTGCGCTGGTCCGTGACCGCGGCAAAATGCGCGCCTTCGGTCACCACGGCCACATCGGGATGGAACCGGTCGCGCAGGGTTTCCGCCACCGCGCGGGCCGGCCCCTCGATCCCAAACAACTGGTGGGCGTCGGCCGCGGTGGAGATGAGGATGGTAACTTGAGAGAGGAATGGCCCCAGCACGGCCGCCGCATCCGCCGGAGGCCACAGCCGGGCCCGGTAGTTCACGTCGAACGAGACGGGGACTTTCGCCGCCTTCGCCTCGCTGATCGCCCGCGCGACGACCTGCCGGCACGACAGGCTGAGGCCCGGCGTGATGCCCGTCAGGTGGATCGCCTTCGCTTCACGGACATAGGCCCAGTCTACCTCGTCTGCGCTGATCGTCGCCATGGCCGAACCGGCGCGGTCGTAGACCACCCGCGCCGGGCGCGGCGGGCGCCCCATCTCCACGAAGTAGGTCCCGACACGGTCGCCACGCGTCCACAACACGCGCGACACGTCCACGCCCTGCGCGCGGACGTCGGCGAGGATCCGCCAGCCGAGCGGATTGTCCGTGAGGCGAGAGATCCAGCCGGCGCTCGTCTTGAGGCGGCTCAGCGCCATGGCCACGTTGGACTCCGCCCCCGCGACGTGCACCGCCAGGTGCGACGCATTCTCCAAGGTGACCCCAACGGGCGCCGAGAGCCGCAGCATCGTCTCCCCGATCGTCACGACGTCAGGCATGCTGCTGCCTCCCGCGCTGCACAGCCGAGACGAACTTCGTGATCTCCGCGCGGAGCCAGGCGAGGTCGCCGGCCCGCCGGCCCAGGAGTGCACCTCCCACCCCGACGGCAACTGCTCCGGCGGCGATGAACTCCGCCGTGTTCTCCACCGAGACGCCGCCGGTGGGCAGCAGCGGGATGTCCGGAAGCGGACCGTGGAGCTGCCGGAGATACTGCGGACCTACGGTGACGGCGGGAAAGAGTTTGACGATCGCCGCACCGGCGCGCCACGCCCGGAGGATCTCCGTCGGCGTCAGCGCACCCGGGATGACCGGCACCTCGAGCCGGTGCGCCACGGCGGCCACACTCTCATCCACGTGCGGCGTGACAAGGAACGCTGCGCCGGCCTCGACCGCCGCCGCAGCCTGGTCCGCATCGAGGACC
>DATDEG010000237.1:0-8214 GCA_036523465.1 bacterium | reverse complement strand
GATCAGGAGCAGGCCGGGGCGGGAGAACGTGTAGGTCGTCTCCGCGGTGTCGCCCGGCGCGACGGACACCTCGCCCGGCACGGCCCCGTGCTTCGGATCGATGCCGGTCTCGTGTCGCTGCTGCACCGCCTCGGTCCCCAGGATGAATTCGTGGTCGATCGGGTCGGTGTTGGTGATGACGAAGCGGACGGTCGTCCCCGGGCGCACCGTGATGCGGGCGGGGATGAAGCGCGAATAGCGGATCGTGATCGCCACGGTCTGCGTCTCCGCCATCTTACCCGAGGCGGGGGCGAATGCCCAGAGCAGAACCGCCGCGGTGGCCAGACCCGCCACTCGCGCCACGATGCCCGCTGCCGGCAGGCGGTTCACCGCGACCGCCGGCGACGTCCCGTCCGCATGGCTCCGGCGCCGACCAGTAACAGCGCGGTGAAGGGGAGGGCCGAGCGTTCGTTCAGACGCGGGAGCGGAAGCGGCTTCCGGGGCGTCTGGAGTCCTGCCGCGATCCGCGAGGGGTGGCCGCGCCCGCTGGCGTCGACGGCGAGGTCATAGCTCAGGTCCCTCGCCGTGCTGTTGATCGCAAGGTGGGTCAGCCACATACTGGCCGGGATCCAGCCCATGCCCTTGTCCGAGCGTAGGTCGCGCAGCAGACGCTCCGACGCGGCACCATTGAACTGCAGGGCCAGCCCCCCGCGGATCGTCGGGAGGAGCGCCGGCCTGATGTCCGTCAGCAGATACACGTCGGCCCGGACGACGTCACCCGAGCGCTTGCCGAGCGCGAGCACGCGCAGCGGTACCCATGGGTTCGCCATCGGAATCGTCAAGTGAATCGGTGTGCCGTCACCGATCTGCTGGCCGCGCTCCCGCGCGGCGTCCGCGTCGAAGCGGGCGGCCATGAAGATCGGACTGCGCACAGCGTAGAAGTCGAGGACCTCGGGCGCGTCGGGCGGCAGGATGAAACCGTGGTCCCTGGCCCACCGGCCGACTGCGGCGCCGCCGCCTTCGAGGACGGTGATCTCCAGCGCGTCGATCTTTGTCTCAAGGATGACGCGCGCGTCTTCCCGGATCTGGGCGGCCGGCGAAAGACCCACGAGACGGCTGGGCTGCGTCTCGCGGATGAGACGCTGTAGTGTCCAGTCACCGCCGCGCTCCACCTTCGTGGGAATCCCAGGCAGCGGCACGATCGAGCCGAACTGTCCGCCACCGCCCTGGAAGGAGAAGGCGGTGACATAGTGCTCGACACCATTGTGATACGCGGCCAGGGTCGTGGTCCGGACGAGATTCACGGTGCCGTTCGGACCAATCAAACCTGCGCAGGCGAATGCCGGGGCTGAGACCAGGACGAGCAGCAACAGGGCAAGACCAACGGAGTGGAACGGTCGGGTCATCGGCGGCCTCCCTCTGGGGTTCTTTCGAGCATGAGACGGGGGAGGGGGGCCGGAAGTTCCAAGAGTCCGGTCCGAGTGGTCCGCTCGCCAGGAAGACCGGGCTGACTGTGCGGCTAAGGACTTACCGGGGCCTGCCGCGTCAGGCGCACGGCGCCATCCTCGCCGCGTGCCACGACGACATCGAAGACGGACCCGCGGAACTCCACGCCCGTGAGAGAGAGGCTCGCCCATGCCTGGGGCAGAATCGGCGCATAGGTACCGGCGAGACCCTCTTCGGTGATCCGAAGCCCCGTGAAGCCGTACATGAGCGCCTGCAGGATTCCACAGGCGGCCGCCAGATGGTGCACGCAGTTGTTGCGGGGGGTCTCACCGCGCATGTTGAAGGGCGGCATCAGGAACTCGTGTTCCGTGGGCCGCAGCCAGCGGAGGGCGCCCTCGGCGTTGCCGAGGGTAGCCGCATGCACCGCGAACATCGCCAGCATCATCTGGTTCGGCTCGGGTGACAACTCCGCGGCCTTCTGTACGGCATACTCGTAGTCGTGCCGCCGGACGTCATCCGGCATGGGGAGATCCAGATAGGGCGCGGCGAGGAGGGTGAGCGCCCCGGCCATCCAGGTGCGCCGGTCGTGCGGCACCGAGGGATCGAAGACGAGGTGCCGCCGTTCCTGTTTGGAGAATGGGATGTAGAGCTTCGCCGCGACCTCCTCCCACTGCGCCGGGGGTGTGAGTCCCAACGCTTCAGCCGCGCGCCCGGCGATCGTGAGGCACCGCCACGCCGCGGCGTTCGTGTATGCGTCGTTGTTCACGTCGGTGTACTTCTCGTCGACCGATGTGACGCCGAGGAGCTCGTACCGTTCGCGCTTCGGATCGTACGTCGCCCGGGCGGCGTAGAAATCGGCGGCGCCTGCCATGACCGGGAAGCCATCCTCACGGAGCCACGTCAGATCTCCGGTGGCCAGGAAGTACTGCCACTGTGCGATCGCGATATCCGCGTTGAGATGCACCTCGCGCTCGGCGTTCACCCCCGCATATCGCGGGGTTTCCTCCGCGCCTGTCTCAGGGTCGGCCTCCCAGGGAAAGGCCACGCCTCCCACTCCCCGGCGCGCAGCGTTGCCGAGGGCCCATTCCAGGGTGCGCCGGCGAAATGTCACGAGGTGCTTCGCGCGCTCCGGATGGAGCAGCAGGAGGACCGGAAAGACCCAGTTGTCGCAGTCCCAGAAGACGTGGCCGAAGTAGTTCGGGCTCAGTCCGCAGGCGCCCATCGGCCACGACACCTCGGGGTTGGAGTTCTGGAGGAGGTAGAAGAGGTCGGAGTGGACGATCCGCTGGAGGGCCGGGTCGCCATCAACAACGATGTCCGCCCTCCACAGGTTGTGCCAGGCCGCGGTGTGTTCTTCGAGCAGCCGGGCGTACCCACGCGTCCGTGCCGCTGCCGCGCGGGCGACATCCGAGGTGACTCCATCACGCCACCCCTCGCGTGAGACAGAGACATGCTTCGTGAACGAGTACGCCCTCCCGGCCTCCAACTCGGCCTCGATCTCGATGATGGTGCCGCCCCGGTCCTCGAGGACACGTGACCGGGCGATCGGGAGTCCTGCCGGCAGTTCGATCGCGACCGCCTCGGAGAACGCCGAGCCATTCAATGCCGCGCCCTCGGTGTGCAGCCACATCTCCCCGAGGCTGGCCGACGCGCGGATCGTCACCTCGCCCGGATACCATACCGCGGCCCGTGTCGGAGCGGCGGCGTCCGGAAGCGCAAGCATCTGGCCGTCTGCCGCCAGCGACTCCTGCAGGTCGAGCCAGGTCAGGATCTCCCGCGGAGGTGCCGCCGGACGTGCCATCGACAGGGGCATGGCCGTGGCGGCGTTGCTACTGGCGAGGACGTCTTTCAGTTCCTTCCAGGACAGCCGGGCTAACGGCAATCGCTGCACGGGTGACGGTCCGCGACGCAGGGAGAAGCGAAGACGGACCATCCCCGTGGACTGCGGCGTCAGCGTCAGTCTTGTGGCTGCAAGGTGGAATGCTGCCTGGCTGACGAACGTGGTGACGGCGACGCGCACCGGGTGTGGAGCGGCCGCCCATACGTACGACGTCGTGAGCACACCGTCGTACATGTTCAGGGTCTGCTCGTAGTCGAGGAAGCCCGCGGGCGTCAGCGCGGTCTGATTGAGCCATACCGCGCCGTTGAAGCAGTCGATCTCCGCCCAGCTGGGCACCGCGGCCGGGCGCGAGACGTCGCCCGGTGTGCGGTCCATCAGGCCGGCGATCAGGGTCAGGACGCCGTCCGTGCCGCGCGGCGATGACGCCGTCGAGAAGCACCCGTTGGCCAGGAAGGTCGGTACGTAGCGCGCGAAGTCACGCGATCGGGCCGTCAGCCGGAACGTCGAACGGGGGACGATCATAGGGACCTCTTAGGCCTGGGGGATGCCTGCTCCCCCTTCCCGCCGAAGTCTAGGATTGTGACCAGCGCCGGTCATCGTGGGGGGCTATGATTCACGCTCAACGCACCCGAGGCCGCCGTTTTCTCCGCGTGATCGCCCGAGGGCTGTGGCGCATCCATCGCTGGGGCTACGTCGTTTCTGGCGGCCGGGTGGGCGGACGGATAGCCGGCATGCCGGTACTGCTCCTGACTACGAGAGGCCGCCGATCGGGACGCATGCGCACGGTCGCCCTCACCTATCTTCCGGATGGACGCAATTTCGTCGTGATCGCATCAAATGGGGGTGCGCCGCGTCACCCAGAGTGGTTTCAGAATCTCCAAGCACGCTCCGAGGCGCGGGTACAGGTCGGCCGCCGGGTCGTGAGTGTGACGGCCCGAGAAGTAGATGGAGATGAACGCGAGAGGCTGTGGAGGCAGGCGGTTCGAGCGTATCGAGGATATGCTGCCTATCAGGAGCGCACGTCCCGCCGGATCCCTACGGTCGTGCTGGAACCTCGGAACTGAATGGTCGTCCACCTCCCGGCTGCCGGAGCCCCCCCATCCCGGCATCCGGCGGCGCGAGAATCGTGATCCGGCCTTCTAGATCTGGCGGACTGTCACCGACACAGGCGTCATGGTAACGCCCTGATAGGTGGAGGTGGCCGTGATCGTGTAGGTCGCCCCCGGCACGCGCATCGAGGGCTGGACGGCCAGGACGAAGATCCCGCTCTGGTCGGCGGTCACGGTGGTGTTCGCAACCTGCACGTTGAACACTGCCCAGTGCGCCATTACGCCGATCTGGACCTGGGCGCCAGGGAGTGTCCGTCCGACCACGGTGAACGCACGTCCGGAAACCTCGGCTCCCGCCTGCGGTGAGAGGATGACCGTCTGCCAGCCGTAGGGGGGATAGGGGAACGGCTGTGGGTAGGGGGTTGGGCTCGGGACGTAGCCTCCCTGACCGCGGACCCTGATCTCCTCCGCGAGGATCTGGCCGTCGCTGACCAACCGCCCTTCTACCTGCACGAAGTCGCCGACGTTGAGGATGCGCCGGGCCCCCCCGATGCCGGCCCGGTCGTCGTCATCGTCATCACTCCAGCGGCGCTGTTCGCCCTGCCCGTCGATCCGGGTCTGGGGCGTCAATCGCACGGTCCATACCACCGCTGAACGTGTCCTCAACTCATCGCGCACCTGGATGAAATCCTGGCGATACCGATCGATGCTCATGATGATGCCGTCGATCTCGATCCGCTGGCCCCGCGGCGGCTTGACGCCGGGGGTGGGGATGCCGACGCCATTGCCCCGGGATCGCACGACGATGCTGCGGGCAAGCAGTTGATTCGCTCCTGTGAGGACACCCCGGACCTCGACGACGTCACCGACCCGGATCGGCCACCCCAATTGCACGCCCGGCCGAGCGAAGTCGGTGACGCGCACTGCCCAGACACGCCCCGCACCCGTCGAACCGTACTCCTGGATCCAGAAGATGTCCTGGCCTGCGTCCGCCCGGACGACGCCGCCGACGACGGCGATCTCCTGAGCGGACGCGGTGCGGGGGATGCCGGTGATGAGCAGCAGCAAGATCCCGACGACCGCAACCACGCGAACGCGCATATTCGATCACCCTCCACCCAGGATCAGTTCTGATTCCAATACGCATCCTCCAGGGCCGGTGTTCGCGTGCCCGCGGGGCAAACTGTGCTGTCAGAGAAACCCGTCAGATTCACGTCAGGAAGGCCGTCGGATTCACACACTCTTGCCGATCGCTAGGAGGAGAGCCGAGGCAACGATATCGAACCACGCTCTTCAATCGTGCTCGCGACGTCCGGCCGGCCGTCGCGGAGCACCATAGGACGCGATGTATGAGCAATCCGCCCAGCGGAACGGTGACATTCCTCTTCGCCGACATCGAGGATTCCACGCGTCTCCTCCACCAGCTCGGCGCGCGCTACCCGAAGGTCATCGAGGACTACCACCGCCTCGTGCGTGGGATCTTTCAGGCCGCGGGAGGGTATGAGGAGGATCCGGCCGGCGAGGGGCTGTTCGTCGTTTTTCCGCACGCCGCCGACGCGTTGAACGCCGCCCTCGCGGCGCAGCGCGCGGTGGCCACAGGCCCCTGGCCCGAGGAGGTCACCCTCCGCGTCCGGATGGGACTGCACACCGGCCAGCCGATCGTGGCCGGCGGCGGCTATATCGGACTGGAGGTCCACCGCGCCGCGCGCATCGCGTCGGTGGGCTGGGGCGGTCAGGTTTTGCTCTCTCAGGCCACCGCCGATGCCGTCGCCCAGAGCCTTCCCGACGGGGCAGGGATGCGCGATCTCGGCGAGCACCGGCTCAAGGATCTCTTGCGCCGGGAGCAGATCTTCCAGTTCCTCCATCCGGATCTCCGGTCCGACTTCCCGCCGCTTCGTTCTCTCGACACGCTGCCGCACAACCTCCCCCACCAGCTCACGACCCTCGTCGGGCGGGAGCGCGAGATAGGAGAGCTCAAAGAACGGCTTGCCACAGCTCGCTTGGTCACGATCGCGGGGCCGGGCGGAACCGGTAAGACGCGCCTTGCACTGCAGGTTGCCGCCGACCTCGCCGATCGCCTGCAGAACGGCGTGTGGTTGGCGGAACTGGCAGGTGTGCCGGATGCGGCCAGGATTCCCGTGGCCGTAGCATCCGCGGTCGGGGCGCGCGTCGAGGGCGCCGGCGAGCGTTCACCCTTCACCATCCTGGCAGACCATCTCCAGCGCAAGAGACTGTTGATCATCCTCGACAACTGCGAGTATCTGGCCGAGGACTGCGCGGCGTTCGTGGCCGCGCTCTTCAGGCGCTGTCCCGGCGTGGTATTCCTGGCCACGAGCTGGCGGCCCCTGGATCTGGAGGGAGAGTCGGTCTTTAGGCTGTCGCCGCTGACGGTGCCCGATGCTCAGTCCACGCGCCTGGAGGAGTTGGTCCAGGCTGAGTCCGTCCGTCTGTTTGTCGAACGGGCAGTCGCGGCGCAGTCGAGCTTCGCGCTCACCGAGGCCAACGCGCCCGTCGTCTCGCAGATCTGCCGCCGGCTCGATGGAAATGCCCTCGGGATCGAACTCGCCGCCGGGAGGGCCAAAGTGCTGTCGGCGGACCAGATCGCCGCGCGCCTCAGCGATCGGTTCAAGCTTCTCACCGGCGGCAGCCGGACGGCCCCACCAAGACAACAGTCGCTGCGCGCGACGATGGACTGGGGCTATGGTCTCCTCTCCGAGGAGGAGCGGATCCTGTTCCACCGCCTTTCCATCTTCCAGGCCGGATGGACCCCCGAGGCGGCGGCGGCCGTTTGCGCGGGGATGAACGGCACACGGTTGGACGTCGATCGGATCATCGCCTCGCTCACGGCAAAGTCCATGGTCCTGGTCGAAGACGGATCGTCGCCTGCGCAGTGCCGACTTCCTGAGATGGTGCGGCAGTATGGGAGGGAGAAACTGCAGGAGTCCGGAGAGGCGCCGGAGGTCGAGCGCCGTCACCGGGACTGGATGAATGGTGTGGTTTCCAATGCCTGACCGCCCGACCGGCCGGGTGACCTTCTTCTTCACCGACATCGAGGGCTCGACGCATCTGCTCCAGCACCTCGGTGACGACCGCTACGCCCAGGTGCTTGCCGAGCAGCGGCAAATCATGCGCGCCTCCTTTGAGGCGTGGCGGGGGTACGAGTTTCACACCGAGGGAGACGCGTTCCTCGTGGCGTTTTGGACCGCGGCGGATGCCATCGGTGCGGCGACCGAGGTGCTGCGGGCGCTGGCGGTCCACCCGTGGCCGGAGGGGTCGCCGGTTCGGGTGCGTGTGGGCCTGCACACCGGCGAGGCGGCGCTCGCCGGTGGCGGGTACATCGGCCTGGATGTGCATCGCACGAACCGCGTGATGAGTGCGGGATATGGTGGCCAGGTCTTGCTTTCTCAGGCCGCCCACGACGATCTCGCCGACGATTTCCCTGATGGCGTCACCATCCGGGATCTCGGTGAGCATCGCCTGAAGGATCTGACGCATCCGGAGCGGCTCTTCCAGCTCGTCATCCCCGGCCTGCCCACCGACTTCCCCCCGCCCAAGACGCTGGACGTCGTCTCCAACAACCTTCCGGTTCTGCAGACCAGCTTCATCGGACGTGAGCGAGAGCTCGAGGAAGTGAAGCAACTGCTGGGCAGGAACCGCCTCGTGACCCTCATGGGCGCGGGAGGAGCCGGCAAGACCCGGCTGTCCATTCAGGTGGCGGCGGATCTCATCGAGCAGTTCAAGCACGGCGCCTGGCAGGTCGAGCTTGCCCCGCTCACCGATCCGGGCCTCGTCGCTCCGACCATTGCCTCGACGCTGGGAGTGCGCGAAGTAGCCGGCCGGGTCATCCTCGACTCGCTGATCGACTACCTGCAGCCCAAGACCCTGCTGCTGGTCATGGAC
>DATDEG010000236.1:0-14450 GCA_036523465.1 bacterium | reverse complement strand
GACCAGCGTCTCCTTGTTGGCCAGGGCGACGTCATGTCCGCTGTGCAGCGCGTCCAGGGTCGGCAACAGACCGGCCACCCCCACGACAGCGACAAGCACGACATCGCCATCGATCCTCGCCGCGCTGCGCAGCGCGTCTGTTCCGGTGAAGAGCGTCACGCCCGCCGGCAGCACGTCTCGAAGCGCGTCGGCCGCGCCCTCGTCGACAAGCGCCACGGCCCTTGGCTGATATCGACGCGCCTGCTCCGCAAGCATGCCGGCGTTCCGCCGAGCGCCTAACCCGACAACCTGAAACTCTCCGGGAAAGGCATCGACGATTTCCAACGCCTGCCGCCCGATGCTGCCGGTGGACCCGAGGATGATCAGGCGCTTCATCGCCCGCCGAAGAGACGCAGCAGGACGTATCCGGCCGGACAGGCGAGGAGGATCCCGTCGAACCGGTCGAGCACACCGCCGTGCCCGGGGAGGAGCCGTCCGGAGTCCTTCACTCCGGCGCGACGCTTCAAGATGGATTCGAAGAGGTCTGCCCCCTGCGAGACGATCGTCACGATGACGGCCCAGACCGCCGCCGCGCCTCGTGTCGGTCCCAGGAACGAGAAGAGGAGGAGACCCGCGATCAGCCCGCCGGCGAGTCCGCCGGCCGCGCCCTCCCAACTCTTCCCCGGGCTGACACGCGGCGCGAGCTTATGCCGCCCCACCGCCAGGCCGACGAAGTACGCGGCGATGTCGTTCGCCCAGATGACGATGAGAAACGCCAGCACCGACTGAGGTCCAAGATCCAGACGCCAGCGCACGAGCACTGCAAACGGAGTGGCGAGGTAAGCGATGCCGAGAATCACTGAACTTGCCTGCGCTTCGCCCCCTGCCGGGGGCATCACGCCCGTAAGGACCATCGGGATGAGCCCGAGGGTGAAGATGACCAGCGCCCAGGCAGCCAGCAGCCAGCGGCCGAGCATCTCGGGGCCGACGGCGATCAGCACGAACATCAGGAGCGACGCGAGCCGCAGGACGATCTCGTTCCGCTGCGTGAGCGCGCGCAGCGAGGCGTACTCCATCGCCCCCAGGACGAGGATGACGGCGGCCAGGATCAACCACCATGCCCCACCGAGCCACAGCAGTGCGAGCACGACCGGGACGCCGACGAACACCGTGAGCACGCGCGGCAGGAGCGCCTGCCGCCGCAATCGCCCCGCGAACTCCTGCGCCACGGTCAGCCCTCCTCTACTCCACCGAAACGCCGGCGCCGGCGTTGGTAATCGGCGATGGCCTCCACAAGATGCGGCCGGTCGAAGTCCGGCCAGTGGACGTCGCTGAAGTAGAGCTCGGTGTACGCGATCTGCCAGAGAAGGAAGTTGCTCACCCGCTGCTCGCCGCCGGTGCGGATGAGCAGGTCTGGATCCTCCAAGCCCGCGGTGTAGAGCCGCTCGGCCAGGGTGGCCTCGGTGACCATCTCCGGAGTCAGACGTCCCGCGCGCACGTCGGCGGCGATCCCGCGGGCTGCGGTGGTCAGCTCCGCGCGCCCTCCATAATTGTATGCAACGTTGAGCACGAACCGGTCGTTGGCGGCGGTCAGAGCTACGACCTGCTCGACCTGCTCCCGGAGCCCCGGATCGAGCAGACCCAGGTCACCGCTGATGCGCAGCCGCACGCCCCCCTCGACGAGTTCCTGCGCTTCATCTCGCACTGATTCCGCCAACAACTGCATGAGGGCTTCGACCTCGTCGGCAGGCCGGCGCCAGTTCTCTGTGGAGAAGGCGTACAGGGTGAGGGTCCGGACGCCGAGATCACGGCAGACCTCGAGGATCCGCCTTGCGGCACGCACGCCAGCGCGATGGCCGTCCGCGCGCGGCAGTCCACGGGAGGCGGCCCAGCGGCCGTTGCCGTCCATGATGATCGCGATGTGCGCCGGGATCCGGCGGGGATCGAGGGCGGGCTCGAGCATCCGCGGCGAGCTAGCGGGCCAAAACGACGTAGCGCTCGCGCGTCACGACAAGGTCGACGGCATCGCCGGCGGCGCGGAGCCGGACGACGCGCAGGGCACCGGTGAGCTCTGCGCGCTGGGGGGGCCGGGTCTCCGACACGTCGCCGACCAGCCGCCCCACGGCGGCGAGGCGGGATCGGGCCTCTTCGAGCGAAAGCGCGATGACGTCCACCATCGGCAACTAGACTTCCATGATCTCCTTGTCTTTCGTGGCCAGCAAGGCATCGATGTCGCTGATGGCCTTATCCGTCAGCTTCTGCAGTTCCTCGAGGCCGCGCTTCGCGTCGTCTTCCGAGACCTCCCCGGAGTCCTCAAGCTCCTCGATCATCTCCTTGGCTTCGCGGCGGATGTTGCGCACGGCCACGCGGCCCTCTTCGGCATGGCGGTGGGCGACCTTGACGAGCTCCTTTCGCCGCTCTTCGGTGAGCGTGGGGATCGGCACACGGATGTGCACGCCGTCGGAGCTGGGGACGAGCCCAAGCTCGCTTTTCAGGATCGACCGTTCGACCTCTTTGACGAACTTCTTGTCCCAGGGCTGGATGACCAACAGCCGCGGCTCCGGCACGGTGATCGTGGCCAGCTGGTTGATCGGGGTCGATGCGCCGTAGTAGTCGACGCGGATCTGCTCAAGCAGCGCGGGGCTAGCCCGGCCCGTCCGCAGCGCGCCGAATTCATGCCTCGTCGCGTCGATCGCCTTCGCCATCCGCTGTTTCGCGTCGGCGGTGACGTCGGCGATCATCGGCGCGCGGCGGACCCGGTCACCAGGGTCCCCACTTCCTCACCCAGGACGGCGCGGGTCACGTTCCCCGGGGCGGCGACGTCGAAGACGATGATATCCATGTCGTTGTCCTTGCACAGCGCGACGGCGGTGGCGTCCATGACCTTGAGTTCCTGGGTGAGCACGTCCATGTAACCGAGCCGGCGGAACAGCACGGCATCGGCGTGGCGGCGCGGATCCTTGTCGTAGACTCCGTCGACGCCGCGCTTGGCCATGAGCAGCGCGTCGGCTTCGATCTCGATGGCGCGCAGCGCCGCCGCGGTATCGGTGCTGAAGTACGGACTTCCGGTGCCGCCGGCGAAGATGACGACCCGTCCCTTCTCGAGGTGGCGCATCGCGCGGCGGCGGATGAACGGCTCGGCGATCTGATGCATCTCGATCGCCGTCTGCACCCGGGTGGTGAGCCCCTGCTTCTCCATGATGTCCTGGAGGGCGAGGGCGTTCATCACCGTGGCGAGCATGCCCATGTGGTGGGCCGCCACTTCTTCCATTCCGAGCCGGTGGCTGACGTCGGAGCCGCGGACGAAGTTGCCACCGCCCACGACGATGGCGACCTGCACGCCGTGGGCCATGACGGCTTTGACCTCTTCAGCGACGAGGCGGAGGACCACCGCGTCGAGCCCCCATCCGCCTCCCCCCAGTGCCTCACCGCTCAGCTTGAGCAGGATGCGGCGGTATTTCGGCGCGAGCGGGGCGGGCGGCAGCGGCGCGATCCTCCTCTGCGAGGCGCTACTCTCCGATGCGGAACCTGGCGAACCGGCGGACCTTGATGTTCTCGCCGATCCGCGCCACCGCCTCGGTAATCACGTCCTTCACGCGGCGGTCTTCATCCTTGATGAACGGCTGCTCGAGGAGGACGACCTCGCCGAGCCACTTCTCCAGCCGCCCCTCGACGGCCGCCGCAGGCCGGTCTGCCGACTCTTCGGCGATCCGCGACCGCTGCTCCTCGAGGGTACCGGCCGGGATCTCCTCCCGGCTCACGTACTGCGGCGCCGCCGCGGCAATCTGCATGGCGAGGTCACGGGCCAGCCGGCGGAACTCGTCGGTACGGGCGACGAAGTCGGTCTCGCAGTTCACCTCGACCATCGCGCCGAGCTTGCCGCCGGTGTGGATGTACGCGTCGATCAATCCCTCGCCGGCCGTACGGGCGGCCTTCTTCTCCGCGATCGCCAGTCCCTTGGCGCGCAGGATCTCCGCCGCCTTCTCCAAGTCACCGCCCGCCTGCTGGAGAGCGTTGCGACAGTCCACGATACCCGCGCCGGTCCGCGCGCGCAGTTCTTTGAGCTGCTCCGTCGAGATTGCCGTCGCCATTCGCGTCAGCGCTCCACCGTCTCAACCGGCTCCCCGGCCGGCACCGCTTCTTCGAGGTCGCCCAGTCCGACGTCCTCCGGCGCCATGGTCCCGTCCTCGCCGGCGAACTCCTCCCCGGGGACGACCTCCTCGGGCGCGCCTTCCTCCACGACCTCGCGCTTCCGCCGCTCCTCGACGCCCTCCAGCGCCGCATTCGCGACGCGGCTGGTGATGAGGCGGACCGCGCGGATCGCGTCGTCGTTGCCCGGGATGGCGTAGTCGACCTCGTCCGGGTCGCAGTTCGTGTCGATGATCGCCACGACGGGAATGCCGAGCTTGCGGGCCTCCATCACGGCAATGTGTTCCTTGCGTGTGTCCACGACGTAGATCGCGCCGGGGAGGGCGTGCATCGCTTTGATACCGCCGAGGTACTTCTCCAACCGGGCCAGCTCGTCCATGAGGCGGGCCTGCTCGCGTTTGGGAAGGACGTCCATCAGGCCGCGGTCACGCATATCCTCGATCTCGCGCAGCCGCTCGACCCGGCGCCGGATCGTCTGGAAGTTCGTCAGCATGCCCCCCAGCCAGCGCTGCGCGACGTACGGCTGTGACGCGCGCACCGCCTCCTCGCGGATCGCGTCCTGCGCCTGCTTCTTCGTGCCGACGAAGAGGATCGTGTTGCCGTTCGCGACGGCGTCGCGGACGAACCGGTACGCCTCCTCGATGAGGGGGACGCTCTTCTGCAGGTCGATGATGTGGATGCCGTTGCGTTCGGTGAAGATGAAGGGGGCCATCTTGGGGTTCCACCGGCGGGTCTGGTGGCCGAAGTGGACCCCGGCTTCCAGCAACTGCTTCATCGTGACGACAGGCACGGTGTATTGCCTCCTCGTGGTTCGCTCCTCCGTCGCCGTCATCCGCGGCCGGGCCCGCTCAGGGCACCCCGGCGCCCGTCAGGCGACGTGTGTGATCGCTCCGACAGATGACCGCGCCCCGGCGAGTTTGCCCCGGGGCGGAATCATGCAGCCCGAAACGCCCAACGCAGTATAGCACGAACATCAGGGATGCGGAACCGTTCGTGACCTGCCTGAGTCAACGCCACTCGGTCCGGACCGAGGTGAGTCCGCGAAACGCCACCTCACGCGGTCATTCGAGTGTCGTCACGGTGCAAATGAGGCGAGCGGCCCCTACGCTCGGGGATGGGCCTTGTCATAGACGCGCTTCAGCCACTCACGGGAGACGTGGGTGTAGATCTGGGTCGTGCTGAGGTTCACGTGGCCGAGTAGTTCCTGCACGCTCCGCAGGTCGGCCCCGCCGTCGAGCAGATGCGTCGCAAACGTGTGCCGCAGCGTGTGGGGGCTGATGCGGCGGCCGAGAGCCGCACGACGGATACAGCGGTCGATGATGACGCGCACGCCCCGATCGGTGAGCGCGCCGCCGCGGCCGTTGAGGAAGACGCGTCCTCGATCGCGCCCCCGAATCAGCTGCGGTCGTCCGTCCTCCAAGTATTGCGCCATGGCCTGCTGTGCGGCAGGGCCGACAAGGACGATCCGCTCCCTGCGGCCCTTGCCGAGCACCCGCAGCTCGTCCGCGAGCGTGAGATCGGAGAGGCGCAGCGACACAAGTTCCCCCACGCGCAATCCGGTGGCGTAGAGGATCTCAAGCAGGGCGCGATCCCGTTGGCCGAGCGGCGTTGAGGTGTCCGGTGCCCCCAGCACGGATACGATCTCATCCGGCGAGAGCACGTTGGGCAAGCGGGGGAGCTGTTTCGGCGCGGTGATCAGCGCGAGCGGATTGCGGGACACCTTGCCCTCCCGATAGAGGAAGCGGAAGAACGTGCGCAACGCGGAGAGGTTCCGGGCGATGGCGCTGCGGGCGAGCCGCCGGTCGAGTGAGGCGACGTACCGGCGGGCCACGGGCGCGGACACCGCATCCCAGCTGGTCACGCTCTCCTGCCTGAGGAACCGTGCAAAGCGGGTGATGTCGCGCCGGTAGGCGGTCAGCGTGTGTGGCGAGACGCCGCGCTCGCCTTCGAGGGCCCGCAAGAACGCGGGAATGTCGGCTTCCACGCGTTACGGCTTCGGGTCGATCGGAACGCGGTCCTCTGCCGGGGTCAGCGCCTTAGCCAGGTCAGGCTTAAGTTGGGCTCGATGCCGGGGGAGACGTCGCGGAGGGCGACGCCTCGGGGGGCCGCGCCGTATCCTCGGGACGTTCGGGCTGGTACGGCTCGGTGTGCCGGCAGGCCTTATTGATACACCGCAGCACTGTACGCCGCGTCGTCTGATGCAGCCCGAGCAGGCTGCCGCAGACAGAACAGATGCGGTTCGTCGGCCGGTCCCACGCCGTGAAGTTACAGGCGGGCCAGGTGCTGCAGCCATAGAAGATACGCCCCCGCCGCGAGCGGCGCTCGACGACCTCGCCGACTTTGCACTGGGGGCAGGTGATCCCGATCCCCAGCGGGCGCGTGTATTTGCACTCGGGGAAGCCGGTGCAGGCGATGAACTCACCGAACCGGCCGTGCTTCCGCACCAGCGGACGGCCGCAGACCGGACAGGCCTCGCCGATCTCAACGACCGGCATCTCCACCTCTTCGATCTTCTGCTCAGCCAGGCGGAGGTCGTGCTCGAAAGGCCGGTAGAAGTCCTGGACAACCTTACGCCACTCTTGGGCGCCCTCCTCGATCTGGTCGAGCTCCTCTTCCAAGGTCGCCGTGAAGTCGTAGTCGACGACGTCGCCGAAGTGCTCCACGAGGAGATCGTTCACCAACCGGCCCAGATCGGTCGGCTGCAGGCGCCGGAGGACGCTGCGCACGTACCCCCGCCGCTTGATCGTCTCGATCGTCGGCGCGTAGGTGCTGGGACGGCCGATCCCGCGTTCTTCCAGAGCCCGCACCAGCGACGCCTCGGTGTACCGGGGCGGGGGCTGAGTGGTGTGCTGCTGCGGAGTGAGCGCGATGAGGTCCAGGGGATCGCCCTGCTCCAACTCGGGAAGCCAGCCGTCCTGCTCGCCATTACCATTCTCGGGAAGGTCGCGATAGATCGCCAGGTACCCCTGGAACTTCACACGCGACCCGGTGGCCCGGAACAGGTACGTCCCAGCGGTGATATCGACGGAGATCGTGTCCATGACCGCCGAGGACATCTGGCTGGCGATGAAGCGTTCCCAGATCAGCCGGTAGAGCTTGGCCTGATCGGTCCGCAGGAACGGCTTCACGTGATCCGGACTGCGGTGCACCGACGTCGGCCGGATTGCTTCGTGGGCGTCCTGCGCAGACCGACGAGAGCGGTAGCTGCGCGGCACCTCCGGAACGTATCCCTCCCCAAAGCGGTGCCGGATGTACTCGCGGGCTTCATGCTGAGCGCTGCCGGCGACGCGCACGGAGTCCGTGCGCATGTAGGTGATGAGCCCGACGGTACCCTCCGCTCCCAGATCGACGCCTTCGTAGAGCTGCTGGGCGACGTTCATCGTGCGCGCCGCGGTGTAGCCGAGCCGCCGGTTCGATTCCTGCTGCAGCGTGCTCGTCGTGAACGGCGGGGCGGGGTGGCGGAACTGGTCCTTGCGCCGGACCTCGCCGACGCTGAACCGTTCGTTCTGAAGGGCGCCGGCAATGGCGTCAACCTCGTCCTTGGTGCGGATGACGGTGACGCCCTCTTCTGCGGGCGAGCCGAACCGCTCGCCGTTCCGGCTGTACAGCTTCGCCGTGAAGCGCGCTCCGGTTCGGGCGAGCTCGGCCCAGAGGCTCCAGTACTCCTGGGGAACGAAGGCCTCGATCTCTTTCTCACGGTCCACGACCATCCGCACCGCGACCGACTGCACGCGGCCCGCGGACAACCCACCGCGGATCTTCCGCCAGAGCAGCGGGCTGAGCTTGTAGCCGACGAGCCGGTCGAGGATGCGGCGGGCCTGCTGGGCGTTGACGAGGTTCAGGTCGATGCTGCGGGGATGCTCGAGCGCTCCGCGGACCGCCTCTTTCGTCACCTCGTGGAACTCAATGCGCTGGATGCTCGGGTTGACCGCGCCCAGCGCGTCGGAGAGGTGCCAGGAGATGGCCTCGCCCTCCCGGTCTGGATCCGTGGCCATATAGACCGCGCTGGCGTTCTTGGCCGCCTCCTTGAGCTCCTTGAGGATCGCGCCCTTTCCTTTGATGACGATGTACTTGGGTGTGAATCCATTGGTAACGTCCACACCGAGCTGGCTGCGTGGGAGATCCTTCACGTGCCCCATCGAGGCGACGACGTTGTAGCGGCGATCGAGCAGCTTCTTGAGCGTGCGCGCCTTCGTCGGTGACTCGACGACAACCAGCGCTTTCCCCTTGCGCGCGCCATCCCCGCGTGTGCGGCCGGCGGGAGCGGCCGTCCGGGACGGGCGGCGGCCTGACCCCGGCGGTACGGCAGGGCGAGGCTCCGCGCGGCGGCGGCGACGCTTGACCGGCTCCGTGCCGCGATCGCCTCCGCTCTCTGTGGGGTCATTGCCTTCCATCCGGATGGTCATTCCTCCGCGACGGTACTCAGGCCGCAAGAACATCTCTACCCTGATCCGGGGCGCCGCAGGCTGCAACCGACCCGTCCGCCCCGGCCATCAGGTCATACGTTAACACAGCGTGTCAAGCACACCGCCCGCATGACGCGCCATACTGGCGGCGTCCCGTGAGCACCACGTGCGTGGCCGAGGTGGCGGGGACATGCTCGAACACTCTGGCGGGGACCGGCACCGGAGGCGTCTTGATACTATGCGCCGTCGCTGTGCACGTCAGGTGGCTCTGTCTCGTTCCTCCACAAGTAGACGTTCAGTTTGCCGTAATCGCGAAAGCCAAGCCGCCGGTACACTGGGTGCCCTAAGTGAGAGGCCTGCAGAATGCTAATGTAGTACCCTTTGTGGCGCGCCTCACACAGAGGTGCCAGCGTGATCGCGGCTCCAATCCCCTGCCCGCGCACGTCTGGCAGGCACGTCACCTGATACACCCCCGCCACCCCGGCCCCCAGAAACACTTGCGCTGTCCCCACCGGCCGCCCGTTCAGGCTGGCCAGATAGCTCTGCAAGCGCCCCGTCCAGCCCAAGGTGGCAAACAACTCGTGCAGCCGCTCTTCGCCTCGGTCGGGCAGCCCGAAGCCACGCCGCATTACCTGCACCCAACTCCGCAAGGCGCCTTCGTCTTGAACCTGTTGGATGGTCAAACCCGCCGGGTGGGGCACCTCGGCGGGTAGGGCGGTCAGGTCCGCCGCCATCGCCGTGCCCCCCTCGCTGAACTTCAGGTCGTGCGCCGTAAGATGCGCGCCAAGATTGGGACACACACTCTCAGCCTCGGCCCACCATGTACAGCGCTCAACCTGCCGGTCTCTGAAGTGGGCCAGGGTGGCGTGAATGAGTTCATCGGCATCGGTGCTGGGCAGGCGCGTGCGGAACACGACATTCAGAAAGGCATCGGGAACCCCGGTCAGGCACCAGGATACATGCGGGCCAACAGATAATTCGGAGCCGGGTGCGCTTCCGAGGTGGGTGTAATACTCAGCCCAGTTAGCTTTGACGGCGCTCCGCAAGGTTGGCGGGGAGAAGTCCTTCAGAACCGTGGGCCTATGCACATCGCCCTCCTGCCCTATCGGATCGCGGGAACTAGCGAGATGGCAGGCTCGAATCAGCATTCCATAGCTGGCATCCTGGAATGATGACCCTAGTAGTAGATCGACGGTAAGAACGATCCCGAAGGTTCGTTATACAACCCGAGGCTCATGAGCGTCATGGGCAGGACGATCCTCAGTCCATTCTGCAGGCACCACCGGAATAGCTCTCCATTGCGAGTGGGCAGCAGAAAACCGGCAATGCCCTCGAACTCCGGCGCCGCCCCGATTAGAGCCTTCAAGTCGCTATTGCTTTCTCCGATCGCGTATCCTGTGAACCCGATCACTGTGGCATAGCCGGTAATCCGGTCCCCTCGCTCGACCACGGTTGCGGTACCTTGCCCGATTGCATCGAGTAGCACCCCACCGCGCTCGTGACCGTGCACTCTCCTGCACAACTGATTGCAGGGATCCAGGTCCCTCTTCGCCGCCGGTCGCACTGCATGGCCCGGGATCTGCAACTGAAGCGCCGGACCCTGCATGGAAGCCAGCATCTCACGAACCTCAAAGCCCAGCTTGGCATACAACGCCAGGGAGCGGCGATTGTAGGCCGTCTGTACCAGGCGGACACCGGGATGCTGCTTCTCGACGGAGCGAATTAAGACAGCCTCCATCAGACGCCGGCCGATCCTACTGTCTTGGATCGAAGGATCAACCGTAAGTGGGCCGACGCCAGCGATCGAGTCGCGCTCATCGAGCACGTTGCTGCCGACGATGTGTCCGTCAAGTTCGGCCACCACTACATAGTACGTCGGGTTGGAAATCCGCTCCCTCCACCTCGAGACCTTCCCGGTGTCAGGAGGCGTGACTTCAAGCGGGAAATTGTGCCGCTCGGCGTTCGTCTTGAATGCTTCGTAAGAAATAGCGGCCAATTGAGCCGCGTCCTCCACCTCGCCGCGACGAATTAAGACGCTACCCAGCCTCATCTTCTTCCCCATCCTCTACGCATTGCCGGATTGCCATTTCTCCCAGAAGGCGTGCGCTGACGCGGCGAGGGCGCCTGGTGGCGGGGCCCGGCCAGGCCTCGATCCAGATCCCTCGAATGCTGTTTGCGAACCTTCTCCGGGTGTAACGCGCTCGCCTTCACCACTCCACGTTGGCCCGCACGTACCGCTGGCCCGGCAGGGCGCGGGTCAGCCCGCGCACCTCCAACAGCGTCAGCGCCCGGCTCACTTCTGCGACGGGAAGCCGGCAGCGCTGCGCCAGGGCATCCGCATGCTGCGGCTGCAGGCCGAGCTGCGCGTACACGTCTGCTTCGACCCCCTCCAAGGCCACGGAAGGCCCGGCCACAGAGCGCGGACGGAGCGCAGCCAGCCCGAGCTCATCGAGAATGTCCTCCACGCGGGCAACGAGCTTCGCCCCCTGCTGCAGCAAGCGGTGAGGCGTCCGGCTGGTCTCGTCGAAGATGCGACCCGGGACGGCAAACACGTCCCGTCCCTGGTCCAGGGCACAGTCGGCCGTGATCACCGCCCCGCTGCGGTCCCGGCCTTCGACCACCACGACGCCCAGGGCCAGGCCGCTGATCAGGCGGTTGCGCCGGGGAAAGAGGTGCTTGAGCGGCGGCGTCCCCGGCGGGAACTCCGACACCACAGCACCCGCCTCAACGATTTGCGCCATCAACCGGTGGTGTTCGGGCGGGTAGATCACATCCACTCCGCATCCCAGCACCGCGATCGTCCGGCCGCCGCCCGCCAGCGCGCCACGGTGGCCCGCCGCATCGATCCCCCGCGCCAGCCCGCTGACCACCGTGACTCCGCACCATGCCAGTTCCTGACCCAGCCACTCGGCAACGGCGAGGCCATAGGCGGAGGCCCGGCGCGATCCCACGATCGCCAGGGCAGTCCCGTCCTGATCCCGCAGTGTACCGCGCACGTACAGCACCTCCGGAGGATCGGCGATGACGCGCAACGCGGCAGGATAGGCCGGATCATCCCGCCCTATGATCTGGATCGTCTCCGGCGGGCTCATGTGCGCTTCCTATCCGAGAAGCCGCAGAGGCCGGTCAAAGGCCCGATACTGGATCGTCTCCGCCAGGTGGGCCGCCGAGATATCATTGCTTTCCTCGAGGTCCGCGATCGTGCGGGCCACGCGCAGGACACGATCATACGCGCGGGCCGACAGTCCCAGTCGCTCGATCACGCCACGCAGGAAGGCCTGCTCCGTTTCACTTAACCGACAGTGTCGGCGCAGTTGCCGGGGGGTCATCTCCGCATTGCAGAGCGGTGTTCCGGCAAACCGTGCCCGCTGCATCGCCCGCGCACGCTGCACCCGGACCCGGATCGCGGCGGAGGATTCCCCGGCCGGGGCCGAGAGCAGTTCCGCGGGGAGGATCCACGGGACCTCCACGTGCAGGTCGATGCGGTCCAGCAATGGACCGGAGACCCGGCTCAGGTAGCGGGCGACCTGCGGCGGGGTGCACAGGCACTCCCGGCGGCTATCGCCGCGATGACCACAGGGGCACGGGTTCATCGCCGCCACAAGCATGAAGGCGGCGGGAAACGTGACCGTGGAGTGAATGCGCGCCACGCTAACAACGCGATCCTCCAGCGGTTGCCGCAGGACCGCCAAGACATCCCGATGGAACTCAGGCAGTTCATCGAGAAACAGCACTCCTCGGTGCGCCAGCGTCACCTCTCCAGGACGCGCCGGGGCGCGCCCGACCATGGCCGCACTGCTGGCCGTGTGATGCGGACTGCGAAAGGGGCGCACGTGCACGGGGCCGCTGCCGGCGGAGAGGAGCCCGGCCACGCTGAAGATCTGCGTGATCTCAATCGCTTCTTGCCATGTGAGCGCAGGGAGAATCGTGGATAGCCGTCGCGCCAGCATCGTCTTCCCCGTTCCCGGCGGACCCACCAGCAGGACGTTATGCCCCCCGGCTGCCGCGATCTCTAGGGCGCGCCGCGCCGAGGATTGCCCGCGGATGTCGCTGAAGTCCACGCCGTCTCCCCGCTCCGTAGAGGGGTCGAACGGTGGAGCGTGTCGCACGGGGAGGAGCGCGCGCGTTTCGAGGTGGCCGACCACGTCGCCGAGGGTCCGTGCCGCATGCACCCCGACGCCCTCGACCAGCGCGGCCTCGGATCCATTGCCGTCCGGGACAACCAGCGCCGTGATCCCGGTCTTCCGGGCGGCAAGCGCGACCGCGAGTGTCCCCACAATTGGGCGCAGCGTCCCGTCGAGCGACAACTCGCCGAGGAGCATCGTCTCCTTCAACTTCTGCGGATGTGCCTGCCCCGTCGCCGACAGGACGCCAATCGCGATCGGCAAATCGAACGACGATCCGACCTTGTGGACATCCGCGGGGGCGAGGTTCACCGTGATCCGCCGCGCGGGAACGTCGTAGCCGGCGTTCCGAATCGCCGTGCGCACGCGTTCCCTTGCCTCCTGGACGGCAGCATCGGGCAGGCCGACGATGGTGAAAGACGGCAGGCCGCGGCCGACATCGACTTCGACGTCGACCGGATGTGCCTCAATCCCATGAATCACGGCGCTGCGGACCCGTGCCAGCACACGGGAGAGTGTACGCGGATGGGCCGGATCCCACCCTGACTGCTGAGGGCTATTTGTCGGTCGTGGCGCTAGATCGGCACATCAAAGGCGTCGGGCACGATCTCGACTCGAAGCACGCGGCCCTCGCGGGTCATCAGGACGGCCGCCGCGTCAAACCGGCACCCCCGGTCCAGGACGCCGCGCTCCTGCATGAACGCCCGGGCGAGCCGCACCAGCCGGCGCTGCTTGCGCGGCTCAATAGCCTCCAGCGGCCGGCCGAATCCATCGCCGGTGCGCGTCTTCACCTCGACGAAGACGAGATCTCCGCGATCGGCGGTGACGAGATCGATCTCCCCATACCGGGTGCGCACGTTCCGGCAGAGGATGACATGACCGCGCGCCGCCAGCGCGGCGGCGACGGCGTCTTCACCGGCGCGACCCAGCGCTCGGCGGTCCATGGAACACGCATACATACGCGAACGCGCCGGCGCCATGCCGCGCCGGAGTCATCGGCTCATCACGCTGGGGGAGCTCCGACGGGGAGGTGCGCCGGCGCGCTCAGTCCAGCGTCACTGGCTGCTGCCTGAAGCGGACGGGAAGGAACGACCGGCGGTGCAGCGGCGTGGGCCCGTAGCGATCGATCGCCTCCCGGTGCGTGCGTGTGCCGTATCCCTTGTGACGGTCAAATCCGTACTCCGGATAGCGGAAGGCGAGCTCCACCATCAGACGATCGCGCGTGACCTTCGCGACGATGGACGCGGCGGCGATGGAGGCGCAGGTCGCGTCGCCGTCGATGATGACGAGTTGTGGCACCGGGACGTCGGCCGAGTACCGGCCGTCGATCAGCACCAGCTCCGGACGCCGCCGCAAGCCGAGGATCGCCCGCCGGTGGGCCAGGCGCGTGGCCTGGAGAATGTTGAGACGATCAATCTCCTCCACCGTGGCCATCCCCACCGCCCACGCCTCTGCCCGCTCGATCACTAGGGGGTAGAGCGCCTCGCGCTGCTCCCGCGTCAATCGCTTAGAGTCGTCGAGGTGAGCCAGGAGGAGATCGGGCGGCAGGATCACCGCGGCGGCGATGACCGGACCGGCCAGCGGCGCCACGCCAACCTCGTCCACGCCGGCGATGACCGCAAACCCCAGCGTCCGTTGCTCGGATTCGACGGCGAGCAGGCCGTCGAGCCGGGCACGCTCCTGGATCTCCCGCGCCTCCCGGCGGGCCAGCCGGGCGGCCAGCGCCCGGACACCGGCCCGCTCATCACGGCGGAGCCGCCGCAGCACGGCAGGTGAGGCCAGATCCCCGGAC